>JAPOOQ010000528.1 GCA_026713345.1 Gemmatimonadota bacterium
CGCGCTCGACGGCCGCGTCGACGCTGGCCATGAGGTCGTGGAAGTCGTTGCCGGGGTAGAGGTAGTTGATGCCGTTGACGAAGTCCTGGCCGTATCCGGTGCTGCCGCGCGGGTTCATCCAGAGCACCGCGTAGCCGTCCGCCGCGAAGTTCTGCCAGTTCCAGTTCCAGCGCACGGTGTACATCGAGACCGGTCCGCCGTGGATCCAGAGCAGGAGCGGGTACTTCCGGCCGGGCTCGAAGTTGGCGGGCTTCATGAGCCAGCCCTGCACCGGCCAGCCGTCCGATGACTCGGTCCAGATCTCCTCGACTTCGCCGAGCTTGATGTTGCCGAGAACGTCCTCGTTGTAGTCGACCAGCGTCTCGAGCCGGTCCGGGCTGCCGAGGTCGAAGGTGACCAGGTAGCTGGGGCGGTAGAAGGTCGAATTGGTGGCCGCCACCCGGCCGTTGTCGGCGATCGAGACGCCCGAGATGTATTGGACGCCGTCCGTCACCTTCCGCATGTCACCGCGGGTGGAGACGAAATGGAGGTTCGACGAGCCCTCTTCGCCGAGCGTGAAGTAGAGGCCGGAGCCGTCGGGCGCCCAGGTGACGCCGCTGGGCGAGTTCTTCAGGTTGCCGGCGATCATCCGCGGATTGGAGCCGTCGGCGTTCATGAGGTACAGGTTCGACAGATTGCTGTAATTCTCGTTCTGGTCGTAGCCGGTGTACGCGATCATGGTGCCGTCGGGCGACGGGTTCGGGCCGTTGTCGGGGCCCAGGCGTTCGGTGAGGGTGGTGATCTCCAGGGTGGCGAGGTCGATGGCGTGGACCTCGGAGTTGCCGCGCTCGTAGCCCTCTTCGGGGATGAGGTCGCCGCTGAAGTACAGCTTCGTGCCGTCCGGCGACCAGCGCGGATTGCCGTGCGAGTTGTCGCCGAAGGTGATCTGCCGCGGGGTCCCGCCCAGGTCGGCGTCCACGATGAAGATCTGGGTGTTGCCCTTGGGATTGTATCCGCGCCCGTCGCGCTGCCAGGCGATCCGGTCCTCCACCACGGCCGGCGCAGCGACGTTCGCGCCCCGCGGGAAGGAGGGCATCTTGATCGGCAGCGGGGATCCCGTCTCGGGAATGAAGGTCGTGAACGAGATCTGCGTCCCGTCGGGCGACCACCGGATCCCGCCGGGCGACCGGTCGAGGTTCGTGAGCTGCTTGGTCTCGCGCGTGTCGAGCCACATCACGTGGATCTGGTTCGTCCCGCTCTTGTCCGACAGGAAGGCGATCTTCGTGCCGTCGGGCGACCAGATCGGCGACGACACCTCGAAGCTCCCGGTCTCCAGCTCGCTGATCCGCCGCGTGGACAGATCCATGATCATCAGCTCGCTCTTGCCGCGGTCGTTCATCTTGTCCACGCCGCCTCGCGTGAAGAGGATGTAGTTCCCGTCCGGCGAGATGCGCGGGCTGCCGACCGACTCCATCTCCATGTAGGTGTCCATGTCGAGGAGGCCGCTGGGCTGCTGGGCGGCGGATGGGGTGGGGAGGGCGAGGGCGGCCGTGAGGGCGAAGGTGGCCGCGAGGGCGAGGGTGGTGGGGAGGGGGGAGCGGGTGGTCATCGGAGCCTCCTGGGGTGCTGCGGGTCGAGCGTGGCCTCGGTTGGCAAGCGTTGGCGCAGGGCCATCAAGGGGAATCCTGGGGTCCGACTCGCTGGAAATCAAATCGGGGGACCGCGGGGGCCGGTCCCCAGGCGGCGGCCTGAGCCAGTACCATCACGGCGCCGACGATGCGGTTGAGCATGTCTCCCCTTGGTTGGAAGCCTGGTTGAACCATAACTTCCTCGTGTTCGCGCTGCCGCCGATCCCTTGGTCCACTGGGTGACCGCCAGTTTGGCTTTCTGAAGACCATCAAGGCACAACCATGAAACGACGAGACTTCGTGAAGACGACTGTTGCGGGCGCGGCTGCGGGCTCCGTGCCCGGCCTCGTAGGCGCGCCCCCGGCCGCCGCCCCGGCCGCTGCCACCCCCCGACCGGCCACCCCCGCCATCCACACCCGCCTCACCCGGCCCGTCCTCGTCGCGGACGTGTCCTCGATCCGGTACCGCAACGGTGGCCCCGAAAGCGCCATAGAACGCGCATTCCGAGGCATCACGGCAGGGGAGGACATCCTCGATGCGTGCGTCGCGGGGGTGAACATTCCCGAAATGGACCCGGAGGAGCGCGGGATCGGGTACGGTGGGCTCCCCAACGCGGACGGCGTGGTCCAGCTCGATTCGTGCCTGATGCACGGGCCGCGCAGGTGGGCGGGGGGGGTGGCGGGACTCGAAGGCGTGAAGACGCCGTCGCTCGTGGCGAAGGCGGTTGCCGAGCTGACCGACCATCACCTCATCGTGGGCGAGGGCGCCCGCGAGTTCGCGCGCTCACTCGGCTTCGAGATCCACGACGACCTCAACACGGAGGCGTCCCGCGCGCTGTGGCTGGAGTGGCGTCGCCGCGTGGATCCGTCGCACTGGCTCGACCCGGAGGAGCGGCTGCGCGGCATCGGCCGCCCCGGCGGAGACGCCGATCCCGCCGCCCGCCTCCGCCGCTTCCACGACGCCTCGCTCGCCGCCGGCCTCTCCATGGTCGACGACGGCCTCATCGACGCGGATTCCTTCTGGGGCACGACCAGCCTGGAAGCCGTTTCCCCCGACGGCGACATCTGCGGCGTGACGACCACCAGCGGCCTCTCCTGGAAGATCCCGGGAAGGGCGGGGGATTCCCCGATCCTCGGCGCGGGCCAGTACGTGGACAACGATGTGGGCGCGGCGGGCTCGACCGGCCG
>JAPOOQ010000529.1 GCA_026713345.1 Gemmatimonadota bacterium
CGATCGGAGGTACACATTGAAGTTCCTGTGTGAGAACGGCGATATCCTTGCGGCCGAAGCGAATCCCGATACCGGAGTTCCGCACGCGGTACGGCTGCGCCTGGAGGGATCGTGGAAGCAACGATAGTTTGTTGCGACACGAGGACCGGATTCTGCCAGAGATGGGCCCGCCACATCGGTCGAGACCCGTGGCCCTGGTGTATCGCAACGGAAAGGAACCCCGACATGGTCAACCATCGCTTGTCGACTCTCCAAGCCATTGGCATCGCTCTCGCCCTCGTGCCGATGCTCTCCTGTTCACGGGAAACCGGGCTTCGCTTCTCCCCTGAAAGTCCGCGGGCAGGCTCCGATATCACCGTCAACTACGTTGCGTCCGCTACCCTGGCGGACGAGTCGGAGCTCTTGCTGCGCGGCACGAGCCGGACCGCCGGCGGCGAGGTTGAGTTGCTTACGATCCCCAACATGACCCGGGGATCGGGCGGCACCTTCACCACACGGTTCACCCTGCCGGAATCGGCAGTATACGCCGCCTTCGTCGTGGAAGACGCCGCCGGCCAGCGCATCGACGCAAACGGTGGCAGACTCTTCGATCTGCTCGTGCACAGCGCCAATGGAACGCCCCTTTACCGTGGACTCGTGGGGCGGGCCGACGAGTTCGAAGACCGAAACCTGCTTACATCGCTGGAGGCGCTCCGGCGCGCCCAGGAACTCTACCCCGATTCGCTCGACGGATGGGGCCGTCTCCGCTCGCTGGAGAGACGGGCGCTGGGATCGAGCAGAGGCGACAGTCTCTTCGCATGGCACCAGGAAAACTTCGCGGGGATCGACGAGCGCCATAGGGATCGGGAGGACCTCGCGCTGGCGGCCGCGGAGGCGATCTTCGACTACGCCGGCGAGGTAGGCGATGCGGCTGCGCGGGATTATTGGGACGCGCGGGTCGATGAAACGATCGGCTCATTCTCATGGTCACAATCCGTCACGTTGCCGATTCTCCGTCAATGGATGGCCGACAGGAACTCGGAAGCGGCACTGGATGCGTGGGAAGCGTACTGGCCGGAAGCGCAGCGGGGCCAGATCCGGACTTTTTCGTTGCAGATCGCCCTCTGGTCGAAGAATCTCGAAGCCTCGGACCGGTGGATCCAGCGAAACCTCGGTCCTATAGGCTACAACGACTTCATGATGGCGGAAATGATCTTCGAGTGGTTCCCGGAACGCTGCGAACGCGCCGTGGAGATCGCGCGCGCGGCGTTCGAGCAGGCGAATGCCATCCGTCCGCTGGGCCGCACCGCCGATGAACATGCCCGGTCACTGGAGGTTGGACGGGCACCCCTCTGGATGGACTACGCGATGTTGTTGAGCCGATGCGCGAGCCCGGAGGAAGCACTCGCGGTTGTAGAAGAAGCCACGGCCCGGTCGGCGCGTCCCGACCTCTACGAGGCCCTCGGCGGGTTGAAGCTGGATGCCGGGGACATCGAGGGTGCCGCCCGCGCCTATGCGGTGGTGGCGTCCGATCCGGGCACTCCCGGGAACCGGGCCGATTCGCTCGTGGAATTGGTCGGCCACACCCCGGAGAGCCTGGAGTGGGGCGCATTGCTCGTAGCCGCTCGCGCGCAAGTGCTGGCGCTGGTCCTCTCCCAAGCCGAAGACTGGACCCCCGCAGCCAGCCATGTGACCGATGCGAGCGGGGAGGGCCACGCGTTGGCCGACCTGACCGCCGGCAAGCCCACCGTCCTCGTCTTCTGGGCCCGGTGGTGCGGGCCGTGTATCGAGAAGATCCCCGATGTCGTGCGTCTTCAGGAGACCCTGGTGCCCCTGGGCGCGCAGGTGCTGTCCATCGCCTGGCGCGATCCGCCCGGCCCGGAGATGGATGCGTTCATCGAGGAGCACGGGATTGATTATCCCGTCTACCATGACCTCGAGGACTCGGTGACGGACGCGTTCGGCGTGACTGCGATCCAGACGAACTTCGTGCTTGATGCCGATGGACGCGTGCGGTTCGAGCGCCCGGAGCTCGATGACATTCCGCGGCAGGTGGAGGCGCTGGTGCGGCTTCCCTCCGGGTAAAGCCCGGACCCGGACGCATGCGACATACGTGCTCGGGCTGGGCAACCAAAGCGAATCCCGATACCGGAGTTTCGCACGCGGTACGGCTGCGCCTGGAGGGATTGAAGTCGGCCACGCGGTGGGAAGCGGGGCCGGGCAGGTAGGAGCACGCGCCGCTTGACGACGCAGTCGCCGGCGCTGCAAGCGGCTAAGTTTCTACGGATGTCGCAAATGTGCGAACCGATGAAACGACCCTGCCGAAAG
>JAPOOQ010000530.1 GCA_026713345.1 Gemmatimonadota bacterium
AGCCACAAGAATCGGCGGGGCTTCCCCCCCGACACGACCAAGCGCTCGATCGCGAACGCACCCGCCCCGCTCAGCAACCCCGTCCGGGGCGCCGAGGTCCTCCAGGCCGTCACTCGTCCGGGACTCCGGGCGCTGCCCGGCGGCGCCGGGGGGGGTTGGTGGTGCGGGGGGGGTGCGTTCGAGCTCGGGGGCGTGGTGGTGTCGCGGGGGAACCCCCGCCGATTCGTGTGGCTGGCGGCGTTGGGGTTGGCGGTGGTGATTCCGGTGGCTGGGGGTTTGCGCCAGCCCAGTGCGTCCGCGGTCCTGGAACCGACTCCAGCCGAGCCCCCGGCAGTTGGCAACAAGCCGGCACCGGAGCACTGGATCGTGATCCCCCGCGTCCCCGTCCCCGAGGGGGCACAACCGGCGAGAATCGCGGTGCTCATCTGGGGCGCCGGGTCGCTGGCGTGCGTGGCCGCACTGGCCGGTGTGTTGCTGATGGTCGCCCGGGGACGCCGCCGGTGGGAGCATAGGCGATTGGACGGATCGCCCGTGTACGTTTCCCGCAGTTTCGGTCCCGCACTGGTCGGCGTCGCGAAACCGAGTGTGGTCGTTCCCGAGTGGGTCGTGGCGCTGGAGCCGCCGGCACGGGCCGCAATCATCCGGCACGAGGCGGAGCACGCTCGCGCAAGGGACCATCTGGCGCTGCTCTGCGGGGGCCTCGTGGCGGCGGCGTTCCCCTGGAGCCCGGCGATCTGGTGGATGTGCCGCCGGCTGCGCGCCGCCGTGGAGATGGACTGCGACCGGCGCGTGATCGCCAGCGGGATCGGTGCTGCCGACTACGGTGCCGTCCTTCTCCACGCGGGATCCCGTTTCCAGGCCCGCTGGGGATTCGCCCCGGCCATGGGTCAACCCAGGAGTCTACTCGAACGGAGGCTGAAGACGATGAGCGAGAAACGAAGGAAACTGGCTGTGGGCCACGCGGCTGCGCTTGCAGCCCTGGCCATCGGGACGCTGGTCGTCGCGTGTGACGCGCCGGCGCCAACTGAACTGCGCGACGCGATCGAGGAAGTCGTCGGCAACGACGCTGCGGACGGCACGGTCACCGGCCTGTCGAACCAGCCCGGGCAGTCGACGCTGGCAAAGTGGTTCGATTCCGAGACCGCTCCCCTCGTGTTCCTGGACGATGTCCGCGTCGAGACTCGCGAAGACCTGCCCGAAGCTGTCCGGCAGTGGATCGAGGGAGGTTTTCGTGACGCCGATTTCGTGGGACGCGTCGAGGCGGTCAGAGGCTCCGATGCCACGGCACTCTACGGCGAAGCCGGCGCGAACGGCACAATCCGCATCTACACCGGCCGTGATGGACCGGATGTCGACCCGGATGCGGTTCCGGCCCGGCCGACAGACGTGCCGTTGCCGCTCGTCTTCGTGGATGGACAGCGAATGCCGGCCCCTCAACCGCCGTCGAACCTGCCCCCCTATCAGTTCGGTCAGGCAGTCATGGAATCCGCCCTCTTCCAGGAGCTCGCGAGCCTGGACATCGAAGGCTTCGAGATCATCAAGGGGGAGGCGGCCCGGGCGCTGTACGGCGAGGAGGCATCGGGCGGGGTGATCCAGATCGTAACGAAGGACTCCGGCTCCGGCCGGTAGCACGGACGACAAGACGAATGATCTCCTGGATGCTGTACGCTGCGCTGACCGCGATGCTGATCGCGGCGGGCGCGCTGGCGCTTGAGCGACTGGTGGCGGCGACAGGCCGGCCGCGCAGGTTCGTGTGGCTGGCGGCGCTGACGCTGGCGGTGGTCGTCCCGCTGTGGGGTGGCTTGCGCGAGCCTCCATCGTCAGAGGTGTTTCCGGCAGAATCCGCAACCGCGGAGGCCGCGGCACGCAACGAAACGGCCGGGGCGGAGAATTCCCCGGGAATCATCACACTGCTGCCCATTCCCACCAGCCGGACGGCCGCACGGACCGCCGCCATCGCCTGGGGGGTTGGATCCGCGATGGCGCTGGCCGCCCTGTGCGCTGCCCTGATCGTCGTGGCAGGTGCCCGCCGCCGCTGGCCTCTCTGCCGCGTGGGGGGCACCGATGTCTACCTGTCCCACCGCTTCGGCCCCGCCCTGGTCGGGATTGTGGCGCCCAAGCCCGTCATCCCCACCTGGGTCCTGAAGGCGGACCCGGTCGCAAGGGCTGCAATCCTGCGTCACGAACTGGAACACGCTCGGGCGCGTGACCACCTCGCCCTGCTCTACGCCGGTCTCGTCGTGGCGGCATTCCCGTGGAGCCCGGCCATCTGGTGGATGTGCCGGCGGCTGCGCGCCGCAATTGAAATCGACTGCGACCGGCGTGTCATCGCCGGCGGGATCGACGCTGCCGGTTACGGCGCGGTGCTACTGCAAGCTGGAGCCCGGTCACACGGCCGCTGGGGATTCGTCCCGGCGATGGGCCAGCCAAGGAGCCTCCTCGAACGAAGGTTGAGAACAATGATGCA
>JAPOOQ010000531.1 GCA_026713345.1 Gemmatimonadota bacterium
AGCGTCGGCTGGAGTCCCTTGAAACGCAGCAGCCGATGACCGGCGACCCGGCAATGCAGGCGGCGGTTCAGTCGATGATCGAGGCCCAGCGCGCCGGGATCGAGTCCACGGAGTTCTACCCCGAAATGCCGGTCGTGCTCGCCCTGCGGACGGACTGGGAAGGGACCATCTGGGTCCACCGTCGAGGCGAGGAAGGGGCGGGGGGCGACCCCATCGATCTGATCACGGCCGACGGACGCTACCTGGGGACATTCGCGGCCGGCTCCACCGCGCTGCCCGAGGCTCTCGGCCCCAACGGGCTGGTTGCCTTCGTGGAGAAGGACGACATGGATGTGCCGTACGTGGTGGTGAAGAGGTTCCGGAGGCCGGATTGGGCGCCCCAATCATGAGAAAGTTCCGACAAGGGCCGCGACGGTTCGGCCACGAGGAGGTATCCAATGCTTGAAGTGCTGAAGGAGATCGGAAACGCCACCGTTTGGGCGTTCTGGGCTCCCGTGGTGGTCTGGACGGGGCTCGCGGGAATGGCCGCGCTCGTATTGGGGCGGGCGCGCGGACTGCACCCGACCGCTGGATACCGGCTGCGCCAGGCGGTGCTGCTGGCGCTGCCCGTGTCGATTCTGGCGGCACCGTGGATTCCCGCCTTCTGGACGCCCGCTGCCCTGGTCCCCGGCTCCGGCTCGCTGATGAGAATGCCAACCGGGGACCTCGCTCCGTCCATCGTGCCGTTGCAGTCCGGCGCAGTTGAGGCCGCTTCGGTGTCGGCACCCGGCGTCAACATCGTTGCGGTGCTCCTGGGGTCGGCCACCGTCGCGATCGTGCTGCTGGCGGTCGCGCGCCTTGCCATGGTGACCGCCGACCTCCGGCAGCTCCGCAGGCTTCGCCGCATGGCTCCTCCCATCAACGATCCGGCGCCTCGCCGAATGCTGCGCGCACTCGCCGAACAACTCGGCGTCCGTCGCCCGGTGGCGCTGCTGGAAGGCCCGCCGGACAGCGCCCCGCTGACCTTCGGCGCCTGGCGACCCGTAATCGTGGTTCCGCACGCCCTCCTCGACTCTCCAGGCTCGCTCAGGACCGTCCTCGCGCACGAACTCGTCCACATTCGCCGCGCGGACTATTCCTGGGCCCTGCTCGACCAACTTACCGCGGCGGCCTTCGCCTTCCACCCCTTGGTGTGGCTGCTCAAGCGAGGAATCGAGCGCTCCCGCGAGACGTCGTGCGACGCCGAGGTGCTCGCCCGCGGTTTCGTCCGCCCGAAGCCCTATGCCGAACTCCTGGCGCACACCCACACCCCCACGCAATTCCCGATGCCTGCGGTGGCGGCGAGTCTGTCAGCACCGTCGCTCAAACTCAAGGAAAGGTTGGAAACCATGAAGAATTTTGCCCACAAGAGGCTCACTTTCCGGCAGCGGGTCGGCATTGTGCTCGGCGCCGGGCTGGTCTGCGTGGTTGTTGCCGTCGCGGGTGCATGCGCGACCAGGGCGGAGGAGGAGTCGCCGCGCGGTTGGGAGGCGCTCGCAGAGGCGGTAGCCTCCAATGGGGAGATTTCTGCAGGAGTCGTGACCCGACTTTCCGATGAAACGGGGATATCGGAGAGCGAAGTCCTCACGCGGCTCAGGGAATCCGTCGAGATGTTCGAAATCGAAAGCAGTCCCCAGGGGCCCTACTACACCATCCCCCGGTTGA
>JAPOOQ010000532.1 GCA_026713345.1 Gemmatimonadota bacterium
ACGAGTGCGACGCCGAAGACCGCCAGGCCGACTCCGACCAGCTTGTTCGGGATCTTGGGGTCCGGCGACGGCATGAGGTAGACGAGCACACCGATGACGACGAGAACCAGAGCGATAGCTGCGAACATGGGTTCCTTCCTTTTCGAGTTGGGTCTATCCTGCTACTACGTGGGGGAAGCCGGATCCATTCCGGAGAGCCAAGTTACTTCCTCAGGCCGGCCGTCGGCAGGTAGTGCGTGGCGCGGCCCCGTCCACCTTCGCGCAGGAAGCCCAACTCCACAAGCAGGCCCAGCTCCCGGCGCGCGGTCGGGTAGGTGATCTCGAAGATCTCCCGGTAGTCCGCGCTGCGGAGCCGTGACCGCATGCCGAAGTGCTTGCGCAGCCGGGGTACGCGCTCCTCCAGAAACCACCGTGTGGAGTCGAGATCAGCCGTGAGGTAGTAGACTGGAACGTTGTCGTCATTGATGAATTCGGGCTTGACGATGTCCCTGTCGACGAGGTCCTCGATGCGCCGGTCCGCCTGGCCGGCCGGTACCGCGTTCAGGCGCAGGAACTCGTCCCGCGTGAACCCGTCCGGGCGCGCGAGCAGCATGCGTTTCTGGTCCGGGTCGATGCCGAGTCCGCCCACGACGTGCTTCCACCCGGGCCCCGCGGTGGCGACCTCGGGTTCGTTGTGCAGGCTGATCGTGAAGACACCCGCCCGGGCCGTGAAGCGGGGCTCCTTGAGGAGACTCTCCTTCATCGCCCTGAACATGCACCCCAGGCCGCTGCCCTCGCCGCGCATGTGCCCCGCGGCCACCAGGGCGCTCACCAGTAGGGGGTTGCGCGTGGCGTGCACCGCTTCGCCGCTCGTCAGGTCGGGCACGGTAACGCCGTCCGCCAGCAGCCCCGGGCTCGACACCTCGACGCGGTCGTCGTAGAACACCACCTCGGTCTCGCTCCTCGACCGCTCGTAGTCGCGGTGCGCGACCGCGTTGACGAGGGCCTCGCGCAGCGCGCCGCCGGGATATTCCGGCATGTCGGCCAGCAGCAGTTCGCGCAGCGGCTCGGATTGGCGGCACTGTTCCGCGATCAGCCTCAAGCCCCTGGGGAAGGCCCGTGCAAGCGGCGGGTCGGCGTGTCCGATCCAGGTCATGCTCTGGCGCTGGCCGAGGATGCGCGCGGTTCCCGCGACCCGCATCACCCGGATTCCGGCGCCCGGATGCCAGTTGCGTGCCGGGGGACGGGCGAAAAGGAGCAGGGCCGCGTTGGTGATCCCCCAGTCGGGGGCTTCCCCTTCGACCAGGCCCAGGCGGCACAGGGCGTCGACAGCCGGTTCACCGCCCCCGTTGGCACCGGCGATGGAGGACTGCACCAGCTCCAGATCCAGATCGGCAATTCCGGCGTCCGACCTTATGCGTTTCCCGTAGTCCAAATCCCTTGACCTCTGCTCGCCGATCTGCACCGCTCCGCTTGTACATGGTACTCACATGACCGGGTGTCTGGAAATGACCGCAACGCGGATTCCGTGATGAGATTCACCGTTCCATCAGCAAACGGTCACGCAGCGGCGCCGACGAACTGGAGTTCATGAAGCCTGCGGTAGAGCCCCTCGCGCTCCAGGAGCTGTTGATGCGTCCCCTCTTCGACCAGCTTGCCGCCGTGCATCACCAGGATCCGGTCCGCGCCCTGCACGGTGGACAGGCGGTGGGCGATTACGAGGCAGGTGCGGCCCCGCATCAGGCGGTCGGTGGCCTCCTCGATCCGCGCCTCGATCTCGGAGTCGACGGAGCTCGTGGCCTCGTCCAGCACCAGGATCGGGGGGTCGAAGGCGAGCGCGCGGGCGAAGGAGAGCAGTTGGCGCTCGCCAACGGAAAGGCTGGCGCCGCGCTCGCCGAGTGGCTGGGAGGAGCGTTCCGGGAGCCGCTCCACGAATGGGGTGGCCCCGACGGCCTCCAGCGCCGCCGCCACCGCGTCCGCGTCGATCTCCTCCGAACCCAGCCTGACGTTGTATTCGACCGACTGGCTGAACAGGAAGATGTCCTGCAGGACCAGTCCGATCCGGTCGCGCAGATCCCCCATGCGGAGCCGCTCGATCGGGACGCCGTCCACCAGGATCCGCCCCCGCTGGACCTCGTAAAACCGCATTAGCAGGTTGATGACGGTCGTCTTCCCCGCCCCCGTGTGCCCCACGATCGCCACCTTCTCGCCCGGCGCGACCGTGAACGAGAGGTCGCGGATCACCCAGTCGGGCTCGCCCCCGTCCCCGTCCCCGTACGCGAACCACACGTTCTCGAAACGGATCTCGCCGCGCGTCTCCGGCGGCAGCGCCGCGGGCACCTCCGCGTCCACAATCGCCGGCTCCCGGTCGAGCAGACGGAAGATCCGCTCGGACGACGCCATCGCCCCCTGCAGCAGGTTGTACTTCTCCGAGAGGTCCTGGATCGGGCGGAAGAAGCGCCGCGCGTAGTCTAGGAACGCGGCCAGAACGCCGATCGTCACCGCGCCCTGGATCAGCGCGCCCCCGCCGTACCAGATGATCAGCGCCAGCGCCACCGCGGTGAAGAGCTGGATGACGGGGAAGAAGAGCGCGTAGTAGGTGATCGAACGCAGGTGGGCCGCCAGGTACTCGTCGTCGAGCTCCTTGAAGCGCTCCAGATCGGCGCCCTCCCGGTTGAAGAGCTGCACGATCCGGATCCCGGTGAAGCGCTCCTGCAGGAAGGCGTTGAGGCGGGCCAGGCGCACGCGGATGTCGCGGTACGCCGACCGGATCCGCGACCGGAAGACGAACGCCGCGTACGCGACGAAGGGCAGCACGCTGAAGGTGACGAGCGCCAGCTGCGCGTCCATCTGCAGCATGGCGGCGACGATGAAGAAGAGGATGAAGAGGTCCCCGAAGACCGTAACCAGCCCGGAGCTGAAGAGTTCGTTGAGCGTCTCCACGTCCGAAGTCACCCGCGTCATCAGGCGGCCGACGGGATTGCGGTCGTAGAAGGGCAGGTCGAGCTGCTGCAGTTTGCGGAAGATCTGCGTGCGCAGGTCGTACATCACCCTCTGGCCCAGCCAGGTGGTGACGATGGCCTGCGCGTACTGGAAGACGAAGACGAGCGCGCTCGCGCCCAGGAAGAGGATGGCCAGCAGCGCGAGCTGGCGGCCGTCGCCCTCGGGAATCGCCTCGTCGAGCGCGATCTTGGTCAGGTAGGGCCCCACCACCGCGAACCCCGACGCCAGCATGAGCAGCGCAACCGCCCCCGCCACCGGCCACCGGTACGGCTTCAGGTAGCGCAGCAGCCGGCCCATGAGGTGTGAGTCGTAGGCCTTCCCGAGGACCTCCTCCTCGTAGCCGCTGCCGTCGTTGCTCACCGCCGCGCGCCGTCCGCCCTCAGATCGTGCCGGCGGCGACCATGTCCAGGCCGTCGATGAGCCGCTGCATGCTGTCCCAGGGGGCGACCGTCGCCCGCAGGCCGTTCGCCAGTCTGGTCGGCCCTCCGAAGGGTCGCACCCGCACCCCGACCCGCTCCAGCCGCGCCGTCACATCCTCGAGATGGCTCGGCTCGCGCAGGATGAAGATGAAATTGGCCGCCGAGGACGGCACCTCGTAGCCGCGGTGGCGCAGACTGTCCGTCACGCGCTCACGGTTGGCCCTGGTCTCGGCGATCGTGTCCGCCAGCCAGGACGACTCGCTGGCGATCGCCGCCGCCGCCGCCGCGCCCGTCACGCTCGTGACCACGAACGGCCCGCGCGCCTTGTCGACCTCCAGAGCCAGCGACGGGTTCGCCACCCCGTATCCGGCCCTCAGCCCCGCCAGCCCGTACGCCTTCGACAGCGTCTTCACGCAGATCGTGCGCTCCGA
>JAPOOQ010000533.1 GCA_026713345.1 Gemmatimonadota bacterium
CTCCGCCTGGAGTCCGGCCAGCCGGAGCCGGGCAGGCCGGCGGGCCGACGCGGGAGGACCCGCTGCGCGCCGGATTCTCCGCTGCCTGCCCCGGACCGCGATCCGGGGCCTTCCCCCACAGCCCGGAGACCGCCCATGCTCCATCGGATCACCGGCCGCGCCACGAAGTGCGGCCCCTCCGCGACTTCCGCGATCGCCGGCGTGCCGACCCACGAGGCCGCCGCCGTCATCCGCCGCCTGTTCGACCGGCCCTCGGTCAACGGCGTCCATACGGACGAACTCGCCGCCGCGCTGGCGGAGTTCGGCTTCGTTCCCGACTACGCGCTGCGCCATCCGAAGTACCGAGAGCGCCGCCATGCGCGCCGGGAAGAGGTCTGGGACCGCATCTTTGCGGACGTCCCGTTCGAGGTGCGCGCCATCACGCTGGGCACGTTCCTGGATCCCGCCCCGGCGGGAACGTGGGCGATTTCGGCGGGGAATCATTTCGTGGCCTATGCGGACGGCTTCGTCGCGGACTCCGGTGCGTGGTTTTCCCGCAAACCCGCTTTCTGGTTCCGCGCCATTCCCGACCATGACCGCGTCGCCCTGCGGCGCGTCCGCGAGGCCGTCCGGTTCATGCGCGTCGCCCAACACAACCCCCGCCCGCAGGAGCGCTGACCATGCCGCAGGTCATCGAGATCACGGTCTACAAGATCGACGAGCTTTCCGACGCGGCGAAGGAAGCGGCCCGCGCCTGGTATCGGGAGTCCTGCCTCGATCACGAATGGTACGACTTCGTCTACGAAGATTTCGAGACGATTTGCGGAATCCTCGGCATCACGCTCGCGACGACTCCGATGCGCCTCTACGGCGGCGGAACCCGCGAGAAACCCAATCTGTACTGGACGGGCTTTTGGAATCAGGGAGACGGCGCCTCCTTCGAAGGCTCGTATGTCCACGCCAGGGGAGCGGCCAGGGCGATCCGGGCCCATGCACCCAAGGATGAAGAGCTGCACCGGATCGCGGACGAGTTGCAGGCGGTCCAGCGGCGCAATTTCCACCAGCTTCACGCCTCGATACGGCAGCAGGGCCGGTACTGCCACGAATACACCATGGTGATCGGGATCGAGCGCGACAGCCCGACCTGGCAGCCCCCGACCGACGATGCCGAGGACGCGGTGACCGAGGCGATGCGCGATCTCGCGCGCTGGCTCTACCGCCAGCTCCGGGCCGAGTACGAGCATCTGACCTCGGACGAAGCGATCGACGAAGCTCTCGCCGCCAATCATTGGTCGTTTACGGCCTCGGGCGAATACTTCGTCTGATACCGCCGCACGTCCCGCGCCGGCCCTGAGCGGCGCGGGCTTCCGGGGCACCCCCACACCTTCCTGATCGCATCCACCGGCCGCGCTCGCGCCGGAACCCCCCGGCGCGTCCTGCGCCGGCGGGAGTCCGGTCAGCCGTCCGGGGGCAGTCCGGCGGGCCGGCGCGGGAGGACTCGCGCCGTCCGCCCCCCGCCGCCCCCCGCCCTCACCGCACGGAGGTCGTCCCTGCCCCACGCCACCCCC
>JAPOOQ010000534.1 GCA_026713345.1 Gemmatimonadota bacterium
AAAGCCGATGGCGCTCCTGCTCCTGCGCAAGGCTGCCGGCGGAAACGCCACGGTCACCGTGGCTCACAGCCGGACCGGCGACCTGGGGGCGATCACCCGCACCGCCGACATCCTGGTGGTCGCCGTGGGGTGGCCCGACACCGTCACCCGGGACATGGTCAAGCCGGGCGCCACCGTCATCGACGTGGGCACCAACCGCGTCGACGACCCCGATCACCCGCGCGGCTACAGGGTGGTGGGGGACGTCGACTTCGAGGGCGTGCGCGAGGTGGCGGGCGCGATCACCCCGGTGCCGGGAGGGGTCGGACCGATGACCATCGCCATGCTCCTTGCCAACACGGTCGAGGCGGCGATCAGACTGCGGAAGGCAGGGCGGTGAGCGAGCGGGGCGCGCCCGGCGAGGACAACCTGGACCTGTTCCGGGACCGCGAGGCGCCCGCGCCGCGGGTGTGGACGGTGACCCAGGTGAACCGCGCCGTCCGTCTCCTGCTGGAGCAGACCCTCCCGCAGCTCTGGGTCACCGGCGAGGTCGCCAACTTCCGCCGGCACCGCTCCGGCCACTGCTATTTCACGCTCAAGGACAAGACCGCCCAGCTGCGGTGCGTCATGTTCCGGCGCGAGGCCAGGGCGCTGCCCACCGACCCAGAGGAGGGGATGACGCTGCGTGTCTTCGGTGGCCTGACGCTGTACGAGGCCCGTGGCGCCTACCAGTTCGTGGTCACGCGCCTCGAAGCCGAGCTCGCCGAGGGAATGTGGAAGCTGGCGTTCGACCGGCTGCGCCGGAAGCTGGACGCCGAAGGGCTCACCGATCCGGCGCGCAGACGTCCCCTGCCGGAGTTTCCACGCACGGTGGGGGTGGTCACATCGCCCGGGAGCGCGGCGTTGCGCGACATCATCGCGGTGACCGCGCGGCGCGCGCCCTGGCTTCGCCTGCTCGTGCGCGGCGCGGCGGTGCAGGGGCGGGGGAGCGGGGCCGGGATCGCGGACGCGATCACGACGCTGGCCGGGCGCGGCGTGGACCTCATCGTCGTCGCGCGGGGCGGCGGCTCGATCGAGGATCTCTGGGGCTTCAACGAGGAGCCCGTCGCGCGGGCGGTCGCGGAGTGCCCCGTGCCGGTGGTCTCCGGGGTAGGACACGAGACCGACGTCACGATCTGCGATCTGGTGGCCGACCTGAGGGCGGCGACCCCCTCGGCGGCGGCCGAGGCGGTGGCCCCCGACCGGAAGGCTCTGGCGCGCAGGCTCGACGGGCTCCGGCAACGCCTGGGAAGGACCTTGGCGGCACAGGCGCGTGCCCGCCGGTGGCGGCTGGGCTCGGGAGCGTCCCGGCTGTCGGAGGCTGTGCGCCGGCGGGTGCGCCGCGAGGCGGGCAAGCTGGCTGCCGCGGCCGCGGCGATGGAGGCGCTGTCCCCGCTGTCGACGTTGGCGCGCGGGTACGCCGTGCCCCTCGACGAGGAGGGGAGACTGCTGCGCACCACCCGCGACTTCACCCCGGCGCGTCTTTTCAGGCTGCGCGTCGTGGACGGGAGCGTGCCCTGCGCGGTGGCGGGTGCGCCGAAGCCGCAACCGGGAGTAGCCGAAATTGGACGCTGATTCGCCGCGTGAGCCGGGGCTCGACGAGCTCATCCGCCGGATCGAGGAGATCGTGCGCCGGCTGGACTCCGATTCGCTGGGGCTCGACGATGCTCTTGCCCTCTTCGAGGAGGGAGTGGGGCACCTGGCTGGCGCGCGGGAGATCCTCGAACGCACCGAACTCAGGATTGCGGAGCTGATCGGCCCGGAAGGGGAGGCGGTTCAGGAGCTCGGACAGCCGGCCGGTGTGGACCCGGATGACAGAGACGATGACTGAAGCTTCCTTCCGGTGCTTCCTTGCGGAGCGCCGGGAGGAGGTGGAGGCGGCCCTGCGCCGGTGCGTCGGGGGGCTTGCGGCACTGGTCCCCGCACCCGTGCGCGCTGCCGTGCAGGATGGCGCGCTCGGAGGGGGCAAGCGCCTGCGACCCATTCTGCTGGTGACGGCCTGCGAAGAGCTCGGAGGCGAGACGGGTGAAGCCGTGTACGACCTGTCGGTGTCGGTGGAACTGATCCACGCGTACTCGCTCCTGCACGACGATCTGCCCTGCATGGACGACGCACCGGTGCGCCGGGGCCGGCCGACCGCGCACGTCACCCATGGTGTGCGGGCTGCCGCGGTGGCGGGAGCGGCGATGATTCCCTGGGCCGCGGCCTGGGCATTCGAGTCGGCGCTGCGGGCGGGGCGCAACCGCGAGGAGGCGCGCGGTATCACGCTGCATCTGCTCGAGGCCGCGGGTGCGGGCGGCATGATCGGCGGACAGGCGCTGGATCTCCTCGCCGAGGACCGGTCCCCGCACGGTGCCGCGCCGCTCGACGAGGCGGGGCTCGAGCGGCTCCACGGGATGAAGACGGGAGCGCTGCTCACGGCGTCGCTGGAGATCGGCGCCATGGCGACGGGTGGGGGGGACGCCGTGCTCGCCGCGATGGGGCGCTTCGGGCGCGGCGTGGGGCTCGCCTTCCAGGTCATGGACGATGTGCTCGATGCGACAGGTTCGGCGGAGGTCCTTGGAAAGCGCCCTTCGGACAGCGAACATGGGAAGTCCACCTATGTTCAGCTTCTGGGCGTGGACGGCGCGCGGAATCGGGCGCGCGCGCTGGTCGCCCGCGCGACCGCGTCCCTCGACGCGGCCGGGCTGGCCGCGCCCCGGCTGAGGGAACTTGCCCGGTTCGTGATCGAGCGACGGCGATGAAGAACCGCAGCTTCCGAACCGTAGGAATAGTAGGACGCACAGCCGCGGGCGGTCCCGACGGCCGGATCGGCGCGGCCTGCCGCGAAATTGCCGCCACCGCCGTGGAGTGCGGCGCCACCGCCCGTGTGGAGCCCGCACTGGCGATGGCCGCCCCCGGTCTGTCCACCGTTGACCTCAGCGCCGATGCGGTCGACCTGGTCGTCTCGCTGGGCGGGGACGGCACTCTGCTGCGCGCGGCCCGGCTCCTCTTCGGCCGCGACATCCCCGTCCTGGGGATCAACCTGGGCAGCCTGGGGTTTCTCACCTCGGTGTCCGCCGACGGGATCGCGGACGCCATGCGCAGCGTTCTCGGCGGCGATTTTTTCCTGGAGCGGCGCAGGACCCTCACCGCAGAGATCCGGGACACGGGGGGGACCACGCGCCGCACCTTCACGGTCCTGAACGACGCCGTTGTGCACAAGGCCGGCGTGGCCCAGGTCGTCCACCTCGGCATGTGGGTGGGGCCTCAGGACGATCTGGACGAGATCGGCAGCTTCTCGGGCGACGGGGTCATCCTCTCCACCCCCACCGGGTCCACCGCGTATTCGCTCTCGGCCGGCGGGCCGATCATCGTGCCGGAACTCAACTGCTTCCTCGTCACCCCCATACTGCCGCACACCCTGGCGCTCCGCCCCCTGCTCGTCCCCGGCGGCGAGGAGATCACCGTGACCGCGCTCGACCGCCGCGAACCGCTCCTGCTGACGGTGGACGGACAGGAGGGCGGCACCGTTCGGCACGGCGACCGGGTGGTCGTGCGGATGGCGACCTTCCGCGTCCCCCTCGTTCGGCTTCCCGGACATTCATTCTTCGCCACCTTGAGACGGAAGTTGAGCTGGGCAGTCAGGCCTGCCGACGGCAGCTGAGCCCATCCTGCCATCCCGGCGCCCGCGGGCCGCTATAATCGTTGTTCATGCTGATCGAGTTGAGAATCCGCGACTTCGCCGTCCTCGAGGACCTGGCGATGTCTCTTGAACCGGGACTGAATGTGGTCTCGGGCGAGACCGGCGCGGGCAAGTCCATCGTCGTGAACGCGCTGGAGGTGCTGCTGGGTGGCCGCGCCTCGTCCGGGATGGTGCGAAGCGGCGCGGCGCGCGCGGTGGTCGAGGGGGTGGCGGACATCGAGGGGCTCGACGGGGTGCCGGGGGTGCTCGAGGAACTGGGACTGCAAGCGGACGACGACCTGTTGGTGTTGAGGCGCGAGGTCCGTAGCGGGGGGCGAAGCCGCGCCTGGCTGAACGGATCCCCGGTCACGGCGTCCGTGCTGCGCCGGATCGGCTCGCTGCTGGTGGATATTCACGGGCAGCACGAGCACCAGCGCCTGCTGTCGGCGGACTTCCAGCGCGAGGTGCTCGACGCGTTCGGCGGGCATCGGGAGCTGGCCGAGCGGGTGGACGGCGCCTACCGCCGGGTCGCGGAGCTGGAGGGGCGGATCGAGGATCTGGAGGAGCGCCGGCGCGAACTGGCGAGCCGGGCCGACTTCATCCGCTTTCGGCTGGGCGAGATCCGTGGGGCGAGGATCCGCGCGGGCGAGGACGAGGAGCTGCGTGCCGAGGCCACCCGCCTGGCCAACGCCGACCTGCTCGCGCGCGAGACCCTCGAACTGCAGACACTCCTGCACAGCGGCGAGGACGCCGTCACGGACAGGCTCTCCCGCGCGGCCACCCGCCTGTCCCGCCTGAGCGAGAGCGACCCCGCGCTCACCTCCCACGCGGCCGCGCTCGAGGACGCCTACCACCGTGTAGCGGAAGCGGCCGCCGAGCTCGCTGCGTACGGCAGCGCGATCGACCACGACCCCGCACGGCTCGACGAACTGCGCGAGCGGCAGGCGGCCCTCCAAACGCTGATGCGGAAGTACGGCCCGACCCTCGCGGCGGTGATCGAGACCGGGGAGACCCTGGCGCGGGAGCTCGACGAGTTCGAAACAGGGGCGCTCGATGCCGCCACCCTGCGCGGCCGCTTCGAGCGCGCGCAGGCCGAATGGCGGAGCGCGGCGGAGGATCTCTCGGAACGCCGCCGCCGCGCGGCCGGCTCGCTGTCGGACAAGGCGGAAGCCATCTTCCCCGGGCTCGGGCTCGAAGGAGGGCGTTTTCTGGTGGAGTTCGAGCCGCTGCCGGCACCGTCGGCGCGGGGGCTTGAGCGGATCCGCTTCATGGCCACGATGAACCCGGGTTTCCCGCCGGGCCCGCTGTCGCGGATCGCTTCCGGGGGCGAGCTCTCCCGGGTGATGCTGGCGCTGAAGTCGGTGCTCGCCGGGATCGACGACCTCCCCACCCTCGTATTCGACGAGATCGACGCCGGCATCGGGGGTGTGGTGGCGGCCAGCGTGGGGGAGCGGCTGGTGGAGGTGGCGCGGGGGAGGCAGGTTGTGGCGATCACCCACCTCGCCCGCATCGCGGCGCGCGCGGCCACGCACTTCGCGGTCGAGAAGCACACGGTGGAGGGGGCGGCGGCGACCCGGCTCAAGCGCCTCGACGCCGGCGCACGGGTGCGCGAGATCGCTCGCATGCTGGGGGGCGATCCCGATTCGGAGACGTCGCTGAACCACGCGCGGGCGCTGCTGGTGGGTTCAGCCGCCCCAGATCCGGCGGAAGAGGCGGAACCCGACTTCCAGTGATGCCTCCCGGGGGACATCGCTGTCGCTGCCCCCGACCACCTGGCGATACACGACCCGGATCTCGAGCGGGGCGCCGGAGATCCCGCCCTGGTCCGCGGCCGCGCGGTTGTACACCATGCCGAGCAACAGGTGGCTCGCGGAGTAGCCGGTGCTGGGAACGAGGATCGACGGGTCGGGGGGAGTGGCCGGTGGGGCCGCGGCGGGATCAGGGTCCACCTGTGGCCGCAGCGCGAACGAGTCCTCGCCCTTGCGGAAGAGGCGGTAGCCCGCCAGCGCGGACAGCCCCTCCGAGATCCGGAACCACGGCGACAGCTCCACGATCTGGTAGTCGCCGGGGTCCCAGTCGAGTTGCGCCTGGGTGGAAAGGGGAGCGAAGGGAGCCGCCGGATCGAAGACGCGCCGCTCGCTCCCGCCCCCGACCTGAACACCGTAGCGCAGGTCCGCCCACAGACCGAAGCCGCGCGGCCAGCGCCCGTTCATCCAGCCCCTCAGTTCCACATCCCACTGGGCATCGCCGGAACCGGTGGCCAGAAAGTTGGCCGGATCGGCCTGCGACCCTGTGGGGAGACGGATCGTGGCGCCGGCGCCGGCAGCGACCCGGTAGGACGACTCCGTGCCTCCAGCCTCGGCCAGGCGCGCATCCGCCCGCAACTCCACGTCGCCCAGTTGCCAGTCCGACCGCCACTTGGCCAGCCCCTGCGAGGCCGCGATGCCGTAGCGGGGGTCGGTGACGAAGGACTGCAGGTCTTCGAACGTGACCGGGGTGGTGGAGAGCGGGATCGTGCCCGGGGAGGTCACGCCGGCCGCCGCGAAGGCCTCGGAGAGGGCGGCAAGTCTGGCCTGCAGCGCCTCGCCGGCCGCGGACGACGCCAACGGAGCGAACATCTCGCCGTAGAGGAGCGACGCGGAGCCCTCGAAGTCGCTCGCCTCCTGGAGGACGCGGGTCGCCCCGGCGCACTCGGGCGACGACGGATCCATCTCGCAGGTGGCGTCCCGGTAGGCGCCGTAGTCCGCGATCGCGCTCTGCAGGCCGTTCATGAATATGGTCACCGGCACTTCACCGTCGAGCACGGGGTTGAAACCGGCGTTCGCGGCGACGGAATCCGCCGAGAAATGGAGGCTGAACTCGGCGTCGCTGCCGGCCAGTGGAACGACGGCTCCCACAGTGAGCCAGTCGAAGACGCCGACATCCAGCGCGATCGGGACCCTTGCCGAGCCCCTCTCTGCCACCGTCTGCATCGACCCGAGGGTCAGGTTCCAGGGCTCCCCGATCATCGAGGCGACGGCGGACTCGGTGCGCGCGAGGAAGGGGAAGACTCCCGCTCCCGCCGGTCCGCTCAGGGCGCTCGTCAGCCGCTCATCCGCATACGACGCGTACAGTCCGCGCGCGTCGAGGCGGAGCGTCCCCCGGGGGACCAGCGGCGAATACGGCTCCTGGGCGACCGCGGCCGATGAAGCGGCGAGGGCGCAGAGTGCGGCGACGGCCGGGGATACGGTGCGGTGCAACGGCTGGTCCGGTCTTTCGGCTGAGGGCAGCGTGGCGGCGCCACGAAAGCGGGTCAGTGAAGATAATGCCGCTCGCCGAGGGGACGAACCGGGGACCGGGCATCGTGCCTGGCCGACGGCAGCCCGTGCCCCCGGACAGACCGGTTGCACCATGCTTGACAGGGTGCCCGGTGGGGCCTAGGGTTCTAGTCCCCCACGCGGGAATAGCTCAGTTGGTAGAGCACCACCTTGCCAGGGTGGGGGTCGCCGGTTCGAGTCCGGTTTCCCGCTCTGTACCCAGGTTGGACCAGCCGCGGCGCACCGCCGCTGATCGGGGGCGAAGGCGGTTGCCGCGCCCCGTTTGTATCGGCGCCGTAGCCAAGTGGTAAGGCAGAGGTCTGCAAAACCTCCATTCGGCGGTTCGAATCCGCCCGGCGCCTCTTGACGACTGCCAAATGGCCCACATCCCATACATTCCGCGCGCGGCCGCGGCACCGGAACTCGCGGCGCTCTACGCCCGCTACGCCGACGCGGGCGGGAAGGTCGACAACATCCTGCGTATCCATTCCCTGGATCCGCCGTCGATGGAGCACCACTACCGGCTCTACCGGCACCTGATGGCCGGTCCCTCGCCGCTGTCCCGAATGCAGCGCGAGATGATCGCGGTCGTGGTGTCGGCCGAGAACGACTGCTTCTACTGAATCAATCATCACGGGGCGGGTCTCCGTAGGCTGGCAGGAACGCGGGAGCTCGGCGACGCTCTGGCACGGGGCCGCCGGCCGCAATCGCTGGGCGCGCAGGACAGCGCGATGCTGGACTATGCGGTCAAGCTTACCCGTGACCCGGGCGGGATCACGGCCGACGATGTGGCCGCTCTTCGCGCGGCGGGCTTCGGGGACCGCGAGATCCTCGACATCTGCCAGATCGTGGCCTACTACGGCTACGTGAACCGGCTGGCCGACGGGCTCGGCGTG
>JAPOOQ010000535.1 GCA_026713345.1 Gemmatimonadota bacterium
TCCGAGCCCATCATCAGCCTCTCATAGTTGATGACGATCAGGCTGACCTCCGCCACCACCTCGCCTTCCTCGTTCTCGGCGCCGTGGCACCGGGCGCAGCGCTTCTGGAAGATCGGCAGCACGTCCTCCTTGTAGCTGACCGTGTCGGCGGCGGGTACGGTCAGATCGGGCGCAGGCGCGGCGGCGGCCTTTCCTCCATGGCCGGCCAGACTTGCGACGACCGCTCCGGTGACGGCCACGGGCCAGGTCACGCGCAAAACCCCCCTCACTGATGGCATACGGATCATCGGTTTTCCCTTTCGGAGGCGCCGGTTCAACCCAGCCCTTCCGCCTCTTTCATGAGCCTGAGATGAGTCGCGGCCTGTTCGAGCCCGCCCTCGCCCTCCTGCCAGCCCACCCTGCCGTTGCCGTCCGCGTCCATCCCGGAAAGGATGGCCTGCGTCATGGCGGCAATCTCGTCGGCCATGGCCTTGGCGGACTCCATGTCCGACGCGCTGGCGACCATCCCGGCCTTCTCAACGATCGCTTCCGCCCAGGTCACCACATTCCGCGCACTGGTGCCGACGTGGTTGGCGTGGGTCTTGACCGCGTTCGAGGCATCCTCCGATTCGGCGGCCAGCCCGATGTGCTGCGCTGCGCCGGATGCGGCCCTGGTCAGTCCGTATCCCTTGCCGGGCCCCCGCTCGGAGGTCGTGGGATCGATGGCGTGCAGCACGTGGACGATGTGCCGCTGGATCCCTGCCAGATCCCCGGATCCCGCGGCCAGCCCGGCGTGCTGGGCCGCGACCTCGGCTTCCATCTGGGCTGCGACCAGGAGTCCGACCTGGTCCGGCGTGTCGCGCCACATGTCGGCGACGTGGCCGATGTGGCGGTGGGCTGCGCTCTGCGCCGAGATTTGCGGGGCTGCGGCCGCCGCGATGACGGCTGCAAGCGCCGCTGTGGTCACGAGTCTCGTCTTCGCCATTTGTCCTGACTCCCAGAGTCTTGAGGTGGGTGATGCGGCGTACAAGTGAAGCTGTGCGACAAGGTACGCATGTTTTCGGCGCGGAACCAGATGGCGCGCGCGGGCCCATGGCCGTTACACTTGCTGGCCGCGGTCGCTCTCGGCAGTCATCCGGCGCTCTGGAGCTGCCGCCTTCCCAGCCACGCCAGCCGAGGTATCAGGCCATGTCCCGATTCCGCACACGCGCACTTCCCGCCGCCTTCATCGTGTTCGCCGCTGCGGCCTGCGCCGTGCCGGACGCATCCGGGGATCCCGCGGCCGAGTCCGCCGATTCCGGGGCCGAGCCCGTAGGCGGGCCGTCCACCCTCGCACAGCTCCTCTCCGACGGGCACGCAATCTTCGGCACCTTCCCGGGCCCGACGACCCGTGAGCAGGGTGCGCTCATGGGCCAGAACCGGGAACTGGACTTCGTCTTCTACTCTCTGGAGTCAGGTCCATTTGACATAATGTCAACTAAAGTTTACATGGAGGGAATCGCGGAGGGGTCCGGGGAGGAGGCAGCGCATCCGCTGATCCTCAGGATTCCGCCGATCCGCAATGGGGTCACCGAGGCGGAGGCGCACGCTGCGGAGGCGCTTGCCGCGGGAGTGGGCGGGATCGTCTTTCCGCATGCGGAGTCGGCGGAGGACGCGGCGGTGGCGGTTTCGGTGATGGGCGGGGATCTGTGGCCGGGCAATTCCGCCGGGACGCTCCTGAGCATCCTGATCGTGGAGGATGCGGAAGCGGTGGACCGGTTGGACGAGATCGTCGCCACGCCGGGCGTGAGCGTGGTCTTCGCCGGGCCGGGCGATCTGCGCCGGGCCTACCAGGGCGACATGGAGGCGGTCGAGGCGGCCATCCAGCAGGTGCTCGCGGCGTGCCAGCGCCACGGGGTGCCGTGCGGGATCACCGCGGGCGTGGACGACATCGCCGGGCGGATCGAGCAGGGCTTCCGGGTCTTCATCGTGAGCGATCCGGCCGCCGTGACGGTGGGGCGGGGGGCGGCGGGGCGGGGGTAGCCGGACCTGCCCAGGGATTCAGCGGCTGGCTGCGTCGATGCGTTCGCTTGCGAGACGAAGAAAGCGCTCGGCGGCAGCGACCGCGTTCGTCGCCTGTTCTTCGCTGAAGGCCATGAAGGGAGAGCCGCCGGGGAGGCCATTGGGGTAGCGTCGTTTTCGGCTTGCTTCAGCCAGCGGTCCGCTTCCGCTCTCCTATCCCACATGGATCGCCCTCGCGGATTTCATCGCGTGAGACAGGAAGGGCCGGTCTTCCTTTCGCATCTGCTCGAACTCGTCGGGGGTGTAGACCAGAAGGTCCACGCTGACGCCAGCCGCGAGTACGGCGGGCAGATAGTCACGGAATCTCTCCACAAAAGGACGATCCGTCGGTGCGACAACAATCACATCGATGTCGCTCTCCGGAGCGGCGTCCCCGCGGGCCCGCGATCCCACGAGCCAGGCCGAGTGGGCCGAGTGCTCCGCGAGCAACGGTCTGAGCACCCCGAGAAAGCACTCCAGGGGAAGGTCTTCCGGTCGTGCGGCATGTGCTTCGGTTTGTCTGCCTGTGTTGGCCATGTCTCTCGCCGGGTTCCGTGGACCGGGCGTCGGTCGCAACGTCCACAACATAGCCACGGGTCCTCGCGGCAACCAACCCTCCGGTTCAATGGCGGGGGCTGGCAGCTTCCCTCGGTCCGTCTACACTATTCTCCATGGTCGGTTGAACTCGATCCCACCGTCCCACCCCACCCACAGGACATCCCATGAGCCGCACCAGTCGCCCGGCCGCCCCGCCAGCCACCTTCGCCCTCGCGGCCCTCACATTCACCCTCGCGGCCCTCATCCTTACTATCGCGGCTCCCGCCACCGCCCAGGAGACCCCGGCCACCGCGCTCACGCCCGCCACCGCCCCCATCCCATCCCCCGAGGAGTTTTTCGGCCACCAGATGGGCGCGGACCGCCGACTCGCGCACTGGCCGCAGCTCGTCGAGTACTACGAGCTCATCGACGCGGCCAGCGATCGCGTCCAGGTCGTGCACATGGGCCCCTCCCCCCTCGGCGAGCCGTTCCTCTCGATCTTCGTCTCGTCCCCCGAAAACCTGGCCCGCCTCGACGACTTCCAGCGCATGAACGCGGTCCTGCAGGATCCGCGCGGGCACACCGAGGACGAGATCGACGACGCGATCGTGAACGGCAAGGTCGTTTTCGTCCAGTCCTACGCGCTTCACTCCACCGAGGTCGCGGGCAGCCAGTCGCCGGCCGAGATCATGTACCTCTTCGCCACCCGCGACGACGACGAGATCCACGAGATCCTCGACAACACCATCTCGATCCTGATCCCCGCCTTCAACCCCGACGGGGTCGGCATCGTCAACGAGTGGTACGACCGCTGGGTCGGCACCGAGTACGAGGGCGCGAGTCCGCCCGAGCTGTACCACCACTATATCGGCCATGACAACAACCGCGACGCCTTCATGCAGAACACCGTCGAGTCGCGCTACGGCGGCGAGATCATGTTCCGGGAGTGGATCCCGCAGGCATTCATCGACCACCACCAGATGGGCGCGTACACGGCCCGCATCTACCTGCCGCCGTACGCGGAGCCGATCCGTCCCGAGGGCGACCCGCTGGTGTGGCGCGAGATGGCATGGTACGGCGCGCACATGGCCTACCGCATGGAGGAGATGGGCTTCGAAGGCACGGTGAACGCGGCGATCTACTCGGGGTGGGGGCACTTCGGCTTCCACTGGATCACGCCCTTCCACAACATCGCGGGGATGCTCACCGAGTCGGCCAGCGCGCGGCTCGCGACGCCGCTCTACGTGCATCCGGACCAGCTGCGCGGCTCGCGCCAGCTCCCCGAGTACGAGGCCCAGACGACCTTTCCGAACCCGTGGCCGGGCGGGTGGTGGCGCGTGCGCGACATCGTGGAGCGGCAGATCGTGGCGACCTTCTCGCCGCTCGAGATCGCGGCGAAGAACCGCGAAACCGTGCTCAGGAACGCGTACAACAAGGCGAGCCGTCAGATCCAGCGGGGGCTCGACGGGGACGTGAAGGCGTATGTGATCCCGGCCGCCCAGCACGACCCGCTGACCATGGCCAGGATGGTGAACAAGCTGCTGCTGCAGGGGATCTCGGTGGAGCGGGCGCCGGCCGGCTTTACTCATGAAGGCCGCGTCTACGGCGCGGGCAGCTACGTCGTGTCGATGGCACAGCCGAAGCGGGGGGTCATCCGCTGGCTGTTGGGGCAGACGTACTATCCGGACAACAGCTACACGAGAACCGCGGAGGGCGACCCGATCCGGCCGTACGACATGTCGGCCGACGTGATTGCGGAGTTCATGGGGGTGCGGGTGGACCCGGTGGGGACTGCGGTGGAAGCGCCGCTAGCGGTGGTGGGCGGGATGGTCGAGCCGCGGGGGACGGTGACGGCGGAGGCCCCGAACGGGTACCGGATCGACGGGTCGCTCAACGACGCGTTCAGGGCGGTCAACCTGCTGTTCGACGCTGGGGCGGCCGCGCAGCGCGTGACCCAGGCGGGGTCAGGGACGGCCCCCGGGGATTTCATCGTGGAGCCGGGTGCCGACATGGTCGCGCTGGAGGAGATCGCGGCCGCGACGGGCGTGGACTTCGAAGCGCTGGAGTGGGATCCGTCCACCATCAGCCAACCGATCACCCGGCAGCGCATCGGCATGTACCAGCGCTTCTACGGCGGCAACATGGACGAGGGCTGGACGCGCTTGCTGCTCGAGGAATTCGGCTTCGCCTACACCAGCCTCCTTGACGACGAGATCCTGGCCGGCGACCTGCACGAGCGCTGGGACGTGATCATCCTGCCCAACGACTCGAAGCAGATGATGCTGGGGCCGAGCGGTCCGCCCCAGGGTGGCCGCGGCCCCGATCCGTCCGGTACGCCCCCGGACTACCGCAGCGGGTTCGGTCAGGAGGGGGCGGCGGCGCTTGAAGCCTTCGTCGAGAACGGTGGCACCCTGGTGACGATCGCCCAGGCGGGGGACCTCGTCCTCGACGAGTTCGACGTCCCGGTCCGCAACGCGGTCGCGGGCATGTGGGGGAACGACTTCTGGGCCCCGGGATCGATGTTGAAGGTGAAGGTCGACACCTCGAGCCCCTTCGCCTACGGCATGCCGGAGGACGCGCTCGCGGCCTATCTCGCCGGCGGACAGGTCTACGAGACGGTACCGGGCGCTCGCAGCGCCGATGTGCACCGCGTGGTCACCTACATCGACCGCGACATCCTGCAGAGTGGGTGGTTGCTCGGCGAGGAGGCGATCGCGAACAAGGCCGCGATGGTCTCCGTCGCGCACGGCGAAGGCACGATCGTGATGATCGGCTTCCGGGCGCAGCACCGCGCGCAGACGCACGGAACCTTCAAGCTGTTGTTCAACGCGCTGATGGGGCGGGGGGGTTACCCCCCGCCCAGCACCCGCCTCAACCCTGCCAGCGCTTCCGCCGAGTTGGCCGCCATCACCGACCCCGCGTCCAGCCCCACCGGTCCGCCCTCGACCCGCGCCACGACGCCTCCCGCCTCGGTCACCAGGAGGACGCCCGCGCCGTAGTCCCACGGCGCCAGGCGGGACTCCCAGAAGCCGTCCAGGATGCCGTTGGCGACGTACGCCAGGTCGATAGCGGCGGCGCCCGTGCGGCGTACCCCCGCAGTCCGCCGCAGAGCCCGGTCGAGCTGCTGCAGGTATGCGGGAATGAGCGCGTGTGCCTTGAAGGGGAAGCCGGTGCCGAGCAGGAAACGGTCGATCCGCTCGGTGCGGCTAACGCGCAGCCGCTCGCCGTTTTCGTGGGCGCCCCGTCGGCGCGCGGCGGTCCACACCTTGCCGAGCGCAGGCGCGTCGACCGCAACCGCAAGGGGACCCTCGCCGTCCCAGACGGCCACCGAAGCCGCGTAGTAGGGGTGGCCGTGCAGGAAGTTGGTCGTGCCGTCGAGCGGGTCCACCAGCCAGAGATGCTCGTTGCCGGGCGTGCCGTCGCGGCCGCCGCCCTCCTCCTCGGCCAGGATCGCGTGATCGGGGTACCGGGCGGCGATCACTTCCATCGCCGCGTCCTGAGCGGCCATGTCCACATCGGATACGAAGTCGCTCGATGCGGTCTTCACATCCACCCACCGTCCGCCACCGCGGCCGGATGCTTCGCTGTGGATGAGCGCCGCCGCGCGGGCGGCCCTGGTGGCGGTGGCCATCAGGTGTTCGACTTGTTCGCGCATTTGTTGGGTCCGGGGTATTTGCAAGGGGAGACGCGAACTGCAGGCGGGACCGTCGCGGACCCCCCGGGCCTGCCCGGGGCACCGCCCCCACCACTTGTTCCGCCCGAGGCGCCCGAGGGTCGAACGAACGGCCCCGCTTCGCTAAGTTAGCGGGTCGCCGCGGTCACGAGCCGCGGCCGGCCCACATCTTCCCACCGGACAAACCAGGAAAACCACCTCCGCCCATGCCCTCCCCCAGCCGCGTCTATTCCGGCATCCAGCCCACCGCCGTCATGACCATCGGGAGCTATTTCGGTGCGGTGAAGAACTGGGTCAACCTGCAGGACGAACGCGAGTGCATCTACTGCGTGGTGGATCTCCACGCGATGACCGCCCCCTACGAGGCCACCGAGCTGAGACAGTCTGCGCGCGAGATGTTCGTCAGCCTGCTGGCGGCGGGAATCGACCCCGACCGGACCACCGTCTACATCCAGTCGACCGTCCCCGAACAGACCGAGCTCTGCTGGCTGCTCGCCACTCTCACGTCCCTCGGCGACCTGAGCCGCATGACGCAGTTCAAGGAGAAGTCGGGGCTGCTCAAGGGCGGGCTGGGCGAAGACGACGGGACTTTCATCTCGGCGGGGCTCCTCTTCTATCCCGTCTTGCAGGCGGCCGATATCCTGGCCTACCGTGCGGGATGCGTGCCGGTAGGGCAGGACCAATCGCAGCATCTCGAACTGAGCCGCGGCATCGCGCGGCGCTTCAACAGCCGCTTCGGCTACCTGTTCCCCGAGCCCGAGACCCTCTTCACGCACGTGCCCAAGGTCATGTCCACCGCGGACCCGACCCGCAAGATGAGCAAGAGCCTGGGTCCCCGGCACTACATCGGCCTCTTCGAGGAGGAGGATTCCATCCGCGGGAAGATCCGCTCCGCGGTCACCGATTCGGGGGACACGCCCCCGGGCGAAGTCGGCCCCGGGATCGAGAACCTCCTCACCCTGCTTGCCGCCTGCGGCCACGACGATGACGCGGCGCAGATGCGCGAGGACTACTTTGCCGGTACTCTTCGCTACGTGGACCTGAAGGGCCGGACCGCGGACGCGCTGGTCGCGCTGACGAACGGGATGCGGGCCCGCCGTGCGGACATCCTGCACCGCGAGGCCGACCTGGACGGCCGCATCATGGCCATGGGCGAACGCGCCCGGGCCATGGCCGGCGAGACCCTGGAGCGGGCCCGCGAGATGGTGGGCCTGTTCCCGCCCGCGCCGGCCTCGCGAGCGGGTACGCCTGCCTGACACACTCAACCATCACCACGCACGAGACCCGACCATGACCACACCCACCGCCGAGACGCCCCTCGACATCAGCGGAGTGATGATCCCGACCACCACCCCCTTCGACCCCGTCACGGGCGAGATCGACCTGGTCGCGCTCCGGGAGAACGTGCGCAAGTGGGCGGAGACCGGCGTAAGCGGCATGGTGATCGGCGGTTCGACCGGCGAGGCCGTGTTCCTGGACGAGGGGGAACGGGACGCCAGCTGGGACGCTGTCGGCGGGGCGCTGCCCGATGGCGTGCTGCTCGTGGCGGGAACCGGGGCCGAGTCGTTGCGCACCACGCTGCGCCTCACCCGCATGGCCGCGGCGCGCGGCGCGGACGCGGTGCTGGTGCAGCCGCCCGCCTTCTACAAGGGGGCCATGACCCCCGCGGTGGTAAAGGACCACTACCTCGCCGTTGCGGAAGCGTCGCCGGTCCCCGTGATCGTCTACCAGGTGCCGACCCGCTTCAGCACGCTCGACTTCCCCGCAGGGCTGGTGGCGGAGCTGTCCGCGCACGAGAACATCGTCGGGATCAAGGACTCGCGCGGGAAGCTGGAGCTGGTGGGAGAGCTGGTCACGCAGTGCGCGCGCGGGTTCCAGGTGCTGGTCGGGAGCGGCAACCTGCTGTACGGGGCGCTGGAGCTTGGGGCCGTGGGAGGGATCCTGGGGGTCGCCAATCTCGCGCCGCGGGAGAGCGCGCAGCTGCACGCCCGCTACGTGGCCGGCGACAGGGCGGGCGCGGGAGCGCTGCAGGAGCGGATCGGTCCCCTTCACAACGCGGTGGTGGGCGGCATGGGGGTGGCGGGCGTCAAGTACGGGCTCGAGCTCCTGGGGTATCACGGTGGGGTGCCCCGTCCGCCGCTGAGGCCGCTGCCGGAAAGCCGCCGGGGTGAGGCCGGGGAGGCTCTGGCCAGGGCCGGCCTCCGTCCGCGTCCCGCAATGGCGCACGCCTGACGAGCGGGCGATTGGACACGAGCGCGCTGAACGGACGATGCACCGTCGTCGTCGGGTGCCAGTGGGGCGACGAGGGCAAGGGCAAGGTCGTCGACGTGCTGGCGGCCGACGTGGACGTGATCGCCCGCTACCAGGGGGGAGCGAACGCGGGCCACACGGTCCACGCCGGGGACCAGCACTTCGTCCTGCACCAGGTCCCCTCGGGGGTTCTCCACCCCGACAAGCGCTGCCTCCTGGGCAACGGCGTAGTGGTCGATCTCGCGCAGTTCTTCGGGGAAATCGATCGTCTGGTCGAGCGCGGGCTGGATCCGCGGGGGCGCATCGGACTGAGTACGCGTGCGCACGTCGTGTTTCCGTATCACCGGGCGCTCGACCTGGCGGCGGAGGCGGCCGCAAAACGGAAGATCGGCACGACGGGGCGGGGGGTCGGGCCGGCGTACGCCTCCGCGCGTCGTGTTCCAGTATCCCCGGCCGCGCGCGCGCGCGGCGGAGGCGGCCGCAAAACGGAAGAGCGGCACGCCGGGGCGGGGGCTCGGGCCCGCGTACGAGGCCAAGACGGGCCGCCGGGGGGTGAGGGTGGCCGACCTGCTCGACCGCCGTCGCGGGGCGGAGCGGGTGGGGCGGGGGATCGCGTGGGCGCGGGGCCGCCTGGCGGAACTGGGAGCCGATCCGGGCCTGGCCGGCACGGTGGAGGAGGCGATGGCGGTGGCCGCGCGGGTCCCCGGGGTGGCGACCGATGTGGGCGACGAGATCGCGCGTGCGCTCTCGGCCGGGAAGCGGGTGCTGCTGGAGGGCGCGCAGGGGACGGCGCTGGATGTGGACCACGGGACGTACCCGTACGTGACATCGTCCAACACGACCGCGGGGGCGGCGGCGGTGGGCGCCGGGATCGGTCCCACGGCCATCGACTCGGTGGTGGGGGTGGTGAAGGCGTACACGACGCGGGTCGGCAACGGGCCGCTCCCCACCGCCTTCGACACCGCGATGGACGAGCGGATCCGCGAACTCGGCGGCGAGTTCGGCGCGACGACGGGACGACCGCGCCGCTGTGGCTGGTTCGACGCCGTTGTGGTCGCCTATGCCGCCCGGGTCAACGGCCTGACCGGGATCGCGGTCACCAAGCTGGACGTCCTCGACACTCTTCCCGAGATCCGCATCGCCACGGGATACCGCCTGGCCGGCGGCAGCGAAACGCCGTTCCCGCCCACCTCCTGGGAACTGGAGCGCGTCGAGCCGGTCTACGAGACCCTCCCGGGATGGCGCACGCCCACGACCGGGGTGCGTACGCTGAGCGGCCTTCCCCGCAACGCGCGTGCCTACCTGGAGCGAATCGAGGAACTCGTGGGCACACCCATCGCGATGGTGTCGGTGGGTACCCGCCGCAGCCAGGTGATTCGAGAGGCTTGAGAACGATGTCGGCATTGGCTAGCTTTAAATGCTGTGCTGCATTCACCACGGAAGCGATGGCGCGACCGGTGACGGCAGCCACCGATGTTTGAAGATCTGAGCAGGAGACTGGACGGCGTTCTGGGGCGCTTCCGCAAGCGCGGACTCCTCACCGAACGAATGATCCAGGAGGGGTTGCGCGAGATACGGCGCGCCCTCCTGGAGGCCGACGTCAACTACAAGGTCACCCGCGACTTCCTGAACGGCGTTCGCGAGAAGGCGTTGGGCGAGCGTGTGCTCAAGGCCGTCTCGCCCGGGCAGCAGATCGTCAAGATCGTGCACGACGAGCTGGCGGCGCTGATCGGCGGGGAAGGGGAGACCCGGCTCAACTGGTCCCCGGCGCCGCCCACGGTGATCATGCTGGTGGGGCTGCAGGGGTCGGGCAAGACGGCCACCGCGGCCAAGCTGGCCAGGCGGCTGACCCGTCAGGGAAGGCCCACGCTCCTCGCGGCCTGCGACCTGTACCGCCCGGCGGCGGTCGACCAGCTGCGGGTGCTGGGCAGGCGCGCGGGGGTGCCGGTCCACCACGAGGACGGCGCGACCGATCCCGTGGAGGTGGCGAAGGCGGGCCACCGCCGCGCCCGGCAGACGAAGTCCGCGGCGCTCGTTGTCGACACGGCGGGACGGCTGCAGATCGATGAGCCGATGATGGACGAGCTGACGCGCATCAAGGCGGAGCTCGATCCCCGGGAGATCCTTCTGGTCGCCGACGCCATGACCGGGCAGGAGGCGGTGAGGATCGCGCAGGGCTTCGACGAAGCTCTGGGCGTGACCGGCTTCGTGCTGGCCAAGATGGACGGGGACGCCCGCGGCGGCGCGGCGCTCTCCATCCACGGGGTGACGGGCAAGCCGCTGAAGTTCGTCGGCACCGGCGAGGGGGTGGACGACCTCGAAGCGGTGGATCCGCAGCGGATCGCGGGCCGCATCCTCCAGCACGGCGACGTGGTCGGTCTGGTGGAGCGGGCGCAGGCGGTCGTCGACATGGACGAGGCGCAGGCGCTGCAGAAGAAGGTGTTCGGAAAGCGGCGCTTCACCCTCGAGGACTTCCTCGCCGCGATGCGGCAGGTGCAGAAGATGGGACCGATCGACCAGCTGATGAAGATGGTGCCGGGGATGTCCGGGAGCCTTCCGGCCGGAGCGGTGGACCCGAAGAAGATGAAGCACATCGAGGCGATCATCCTCTCGATGACCCCCGCCGAGCGCCGCCGTCCCGAAATCCTGAACGGATCGCGCAGAAA
>JAPOOQ010000536.1 GCA_026713345.1 Gemmatimonadota bacterium
GTTGCCCCGCAATGACGGACACCTTTCCATTGGGTCCAACCAAGGAGGTGAGTCATGGAGGGAAGAGAACCGGGGCGGGATCCGCCCGCGTGCCCGGAGCGGGGCCTCGCGGCTGGGCGGGGCCGGCCGGGGCGCCGCCGTCGTCGTCGGCGGGCCGGCGGCAAGGCGCTGGGCCGGTGACGTGGGGGGCGCGTGGCCGCCCCCGGGGCGGCGAGGGGCGGCGCCGCAGCCAGTCGTAGTCCCCGCTGGGGGAGAGCCCCAGCCCCGGGCACAGGGCCGCAAGCGGAAAGGTGGCCCGGTACGCCTTCATGAACGCATCCCCCCGCCAGGGATCGATCCGCTCTCCCTCGCGAACCAGGCCGCGGCTTTTTTTAGGATGTCCCGCTCCATCCTGAGCCGCTTGTTCTCCCGCTTCAGCTCCTTCATCTCCTCGCGCGCCTCGGTCGTCATCCCGTCGCTCCGGAGACCCTCGTCCAGGTCCGCCTGCTTGACCCAGTTCCGGATCGTCTGTTCAGACGGCTCGAACTCCTGGGCCAAAGACCCCGGACTGCGACCCGCTCTCGCGAGCTCAACGATCCGCTCCTTGTACTCGGGCGGATACCGCCCTCGTCTTCTTCCCGCCATGACTCACCTCCTCGGTTGGACCCAATGGAAAGGTGTCCGTCATAGCGGGGCAACTCCAGACTGACTCTGTTGGTGAACTCGTAATGTTCGCTCGCAACAATCCTGCCATCCGCAGTGAAGCTCTCGAACCATGCGTTTTCCGGGTCGAATACCTGCGACGCCAGCAACTTGCCCGATGACACCTCGTACGCTTCAACGACGGCATCACTGTACTGCCCAATATCAAACCACCCATCGTCGTACACCCTCTCCCAATGCTCATCGGCCGTATATCCTAGTACCCAAAGGACGGAGCCATCCACATGGATGTCCTCGATCGCCGCCGTTGGACGCGGCCAGACCATATCGGCCCTGTCGGTCACGCCCTCGTTGTCCCGTGCGGGGGGCGGGGTCACCTTGAAATCCTCGAACCACGGCCTTACGGGGCGCAACTCCCTAACCAACTCCGCACGTGTGTTGTAATGAAGAATACGGAACCGATCAGTCCACCACGCAAGCCAGAAACCATCCATGGAGGACGCCACATGCCGTATCTCCGTCGATCCCTGGTACACGGTGATCTCGTCATCCAGAGACCATAGCATCCCGGCGCCTGGCTTCCAAGCGTGCACCCATTTCCCAACCAACTCGGGAGTGGGCACGACAGCATTCATGATGATGGTGCTGTCGGAAAGGACCTCGATCCCGTCAAAGGCGACCACCCAGGTTCCCAGATGTGTATCGACGTGTGCTCCGAGGGTGTCGATAACCGTGAGCCCACGGCCCGTGTGGAAGATCCACAGGTTACCGTCTGGCCCAATATCGAGATCCTCAATGGAGGAGAACTCCGCCGGGCCCGGCCCTTCCCTGCCCATGGATCGGACGTGCCTGCCCGCAAGATCGAAAACCATGATCTCGTGTTGGGCGGCGCCGGTGCTGACGTAGTACTGATCACCCAACTGGACCAGATTGACCCCTGTGCCGACGATCCCGTTCTCGTCATCCCCGATCACCACCTCCCTCTCGATCCTGATCGAGCACGAAGGACACTCTTCGACGTGTTCCCTGTCGCGTGGCGAGGTACATCCGACGACATTAGCGGCGGACAACACAACTGCCGTGGTGATACCTACCGGCATGCCAACACTTGACCGACGTGGGATGAATGTGCTAGCGGGACGAACCATCCGTGGCCTTCGATCAATGGCGGGGCGGATCGTTAGGGCAAGCCTACCCCATTTCATGAACCGCCGTGTCGAGGATAAGTTAACGGGCTGAGGGGCCTCTCGTAAACACTCAACCGAGGGCAGGTCGGGGCGGTTCCGGGGGCCAAGAACAGGGCCTTGCGAGTTCGAAAGAAGCAGGTTTTCGGCTTGGCCGGGGCCCTTCGCCGGCGCTTCGAGACACCTCGGCGGTTTTGCGGCCGCCGGGGCCGGGGGGAATGGGTCGGCGCGGGGGCGGCGGCCCCGCTATTCGGCAAATGGACACTTCTCAACTCAACTCAAGTCGAAAACGTGCAATCGGGCCGCGGGAAGCGGTTCGCCGACCCCCTCAGGCACTCACGCAGCGATAGTCACCCGCTACCCCGACCGCACCCCGTCCAGCGCGGCGTGCAGCTCCCGCGCAAGCGCCAGCGCTCCGGCCACACCTCCATCATCCAGACGGTCGACGAGGGCGCTACCCACCACCACCGCATCCGCGGCCGCGCCGACTGCGCGTGCGTGTCCGGGGGTCGAGACGCCGAAACCCACCGCGACGGGACAGGGTGAGACAGCTCGTACCGCACCGGCTTCGAGGGCCAGCTCGTCGCGCAGCTCCCGCCGCGCTCCCGTCACGCCGGTGCGGGCGATGTAGTAGACGAACCCCTGGCTGGCCCGGGTGATCTCCCGGACGCGTTCGGGATAGGTCGTGGGCGCGACGAGGCGCACCAGGTCGAGCGGACACGCCTCCAGCGCCGCCTCCAGCGCCGGGTCCGCGCCGAGGGGCAGGTCGATGGGCAGGATCCCGTCGGCCCCTGCGTCGACGGCTTGACGGACGAAGGCCTCGATGCCCCGCGAATGGATCGGATTCAGATAGGAGAAGATGACGACCGGGACTTCGCTCGACGCGCGCAGCTCCGCGAGGACCGCGAAGACGTCGTCGACGCTGGTTCCCTGGGCCAGCGCACCCTGGCTGGAGCGCTGGATGGTGGGCCCGTCCGCCATCGGATCGCTGAAGGGAATCCCCAGTTCGATCACGTCGGCCCCCGCCTCCCCCAACCCCGCCAACAGCGCGCGGGTGTGTTCCAGGGTGGGATAGCCCGCGGTCACGTACGGGACGAACCCCGCCCGGCCCCCCGCCGCCAGCCGCGCGAAACGCGCCTCGATCCGCCCCCGCGGCCCAGGCCCCGTCACGACCCCACCCCCTCCCCGCCCCCCAGCCCGGCGACGTGCACCACGTCCTTGTCGCCGCGCCCGCTCAGGCAGATCGCGACAGGGGCCTCGATCTCGCCCCGGCGCCCCGCTTCCACCACCCAGGCCAGCGCGTGCGCGGTCTCGAGCGCGGGGATGATGCCCTCCAGCCCCGGCAACGCGCGAAAGGCCCTCTCGGCGGCGCCGTCGCGCACGCTCACATAACTCGCACGCCCGATGTCCTTCAGCCACGAGTGCTCCGGACCCACGCCCGGGTAGTCGAGGCCGGCGGCCACCGAGTGCGCCGGCGCAACCTGCCCGTCCGCGTCCTGCAGGAGGTAGCTGAGCGACCCGTGCAGCACGCCCGGACTCCCCTCGCTCAGCGGAGCCGACGACCGCCCGCTGCCGAGCCCCTCCCCCGCCGCCTCCACCCCGACCAGCGCGACCTCCTCCCGGGCGAAGGCGTGGAACATCCCCATCGCGTTCGAACCGCCGCCCACGCACGCGACCACCGTCGCCGGGAGCCGACCCTCCGCCTCCAGGATCTGGCGGCGCGCCTCGCGCCCGATCACCGCCTGGAAGTCGCGCACGATCAGCGGGAAGGGGTGCGGCCCCACCACCGAACCGATGATGTAGTGGGTGTCGGCCACGTTGGTGACCCAGTCACGCAGCGCCTCGTTGGTGGCGTCCTTGAGGGTGCGGGTGCCGGAGTCGACCGGGCGCACCTCGGCGCCGAGCAGTTCCATGCGGTAGACGTTCAACGACTGCCGCTCGACATCCTCGGTGCCCATGTAGACGACGCACTCGAGGTCGAAGAGCGCGCAGGCGGTGGCCGTCGCCACGCCGTGCTGCCCGGCGCCCGTCTCGGCGATGATGCGCGGCTTGCCCATGCGCCGGGCGAGGAGCGCCTGTCCCACCGTGTTGTTGATCTTGTGCGCACCCGTGTGATTGAGGTCCTCGCGCTTCAGGTAGACCGGCCCGACTTCGGCCTCCGCCTCGAAGCGGCGGGCGCGGTAGAGCGGTGTGGGCCGGCCGACGTAGTCCGCTGCCAGGTGGTCGACCTCGGCCAGGAATTCCGGATCGGAGGAGGCCTCGTGGTAGGCGGCGGCGAGCTGGTCGAGGGCGGGGATGAGCGTTTCGGGGACGTAGCGGCCGCCGAAGGGGCCGAAGCGTCCGTCGATCGGGGTGGGCGGCGTCATGGCGCGACTCCCGCGGCGGCCGTTCGCACCGCCTCCACGAACGCGCTCGTCCGCGCCGGATCCTTCGCGCCGGGTGACGATTCCACCCCCGAGCTCACGTCCAGCACGTCGGGCGACAGGGCGGCGATGGCAGCGGCGGCGTTCTCGGGGGTCATCCCGCCGGCGGCGATGAAGGTGGCCGAACCGATCGCGCCGCGTACCTCGCCGCCCGTGCCCGCCCACGCGAAGGTGCGGCCGGTGCCGCCGGGTGCGGACGGATCCCAGGCGTCGACGAGGATGCCGTCGGCGACCTCGGCGTAGCGGGCCGCGGCCCGCGCAATGGACAGCCCCGATCGCGCGTGAACCGTCTTCCAGACCCGCCAGGGTCCCGAAGCGGCAATCTCGGCGACCTGCCAGGGCGGTTCGCCGCCGGATAGCTGGACCACGTCCAGGGCGAGGGTCTCGCCCAGCCGCGCCACCTCCCCCGGCCCCGCGTCCACGAACACCCCCACGCAGCGAGCGCTCGCTGCCCCGTAGATCTCCCCCGCACTGCCCGGATCCACGCTGCGCCCGAACCCGGGGGACAGGATCACACCCATGAAGTCGGCCCCGGCCCCGTCCACGATGCGCGCGTCCCGGGGCGTCATCACGCCGCACACCTTGGCGAGCACGCTCACGGCCTCTTCCCCTCCGCGCGCGGCACGGCCCCCAACTCCTCCACCAGCCGGCCCGGCGCCCCGCTCCGCACCAGCGCCTCGCCCACCAGAACGGCGTCGGCCCCGGCCCCGGCCACCCGTTCCACGTCGGCCCGGCTCCCAATCCCGCTCTCCGAGACCAGAAGCACATCGCCCGGCAGGTACGGCGCCAGCCGCTCGGTCACGGCCAGATCGGTGCGGAACACGGTCAGGTCGCGGTTGTTGACCCCGACCAGCGCCGCCCCGCTCCCGAGCGCCGTCTCCAACTCCCACTCGTCGTGGACCTCGACCAGCGCCGTCATCCCGAGCTCGTGAATCATCGCGCGCATGTCGGCGAGCATCGCCCCGTCGAGAATGCGCACGATCAGCAGCACCAGGTCGGCCCCGCCAGCGCGCCCCTCGTACACCTGCAGCGGGTCGATCACGAAGTCCTTGCGGAGGACGGGGACGGTGCGGGCACTGCGCACCGCGCGCAGGTCGTCGAGGGAGCCGCCGAACCAGGGACCGTCGGTAAGCACGCTCACGGCCATCGCCCCCGCGCCTTCGTACTCGGCCGAGAGGGCGGCGGGATCCAGCCCGGGATCGATCTCGCCCGCCCCCGGCGAGCGCCGCTTGATCTCGGCGATGACCCCGACCCGGGAGCGCTGCCGCAGCGGTTCCAGCACCGGGCGCGGCGGGGGGGCGTCCTCCGCGGCGCGGCGAAGGGCCAGCCGCACTCTGCGGAGCGCGCTGATCTCGCCCACCTTGGTCGCAACGACGCGATCGAGGATGTCCGCACGGTTCGCGGCGACCCCTTGCTGTTCGGTCAAGATTCGGTTACCTTTTTCGGAGACTATTCGGTTTTACCCGGCACGGATCCCGACCCGCCTCGGAGAAGAAACATGCCCCTCACCAAGCGTCAGAAGGAGATCCTCGACTTCCTCAAGGCCTTCATCGACGAAAACGGCTATTCGCCGAGTTTCGAGGAGATCTGCGCGGCCTTCGGCTACACGTCGCTCGCCACGGTCCACGAACATCTGACCAATCTGGCCACGAAGGGGTACATCCGGAAGGCACCCCGCGAGAGCCGGTCGATCGAGTTTCCGCCCGAGACGGAGCCGTCCGTCCCGCTGCCGCTGCTGGGGACGGTGGCCGCCGGGCAGCCCATCGAGGCCGTCCGGGACAACGAGTCCCTGGCGATCCCGGGGGAGATGATCCGGAAGGGGTCCGAACACTACGTGCTGCGCGTCTCCGGCGAGTCCATGATCGACGAACAGATCCGCGACGGGGACCACATCGTCGTGAACGCGCGCGAGACGGCCGACGATGGCGAGATGGTGGTCGCGCTGGTGCGGGACGAGGCTGCGACGGTCAAGAAGTTGTACCGCGAGTCCGGCAACCGCGTCCGCCTGCAACCCGCCAACCGGGACATGGAGGCGATCATCGAGGACGCCAGCGACGTGCGAATCCAGGGAGTGGTGGTGGGGCTGGTGCGAACGTACTGAGGGGCCGGTGCTACGCGGCCTCCCGGCTGGCACGCACCAGGTTCTCCAGAACCGCGGCCGCAGCCCCCGAGTCGATCGCGCGGGCCGCAGCTTGGGCGCCTTCCGCCAGCGACCCCGTCCGGTCGGCAACGTAGTACGCCGCCGCCGCGTTGATCAGCACGGCCGTGCGCGCCGCCCCCCGCTCCCCCGCCAGCACCGCCCGTACCACTGCCGCGTTCTCCTCCGGCTCCCCGCCGGCCAGCTCATCCGGGGCGACCTCGTCCAGCCCCAACTCCCCCGGCGTGATCTGCCCGGTCGAGACCACCCCGTCCCTCAGCTCGGCGACGTGGGTCGGCCCGCACGGGCTGAGCTCGTCCAGGCCCGGCTCGCCGTGCACCACGAGCGCCCGTTCGTGGCCCAGCTCTGCGAGCGCGCGCACCACCAGCTCCAGGAAGGCCGGGTCGGCGACGCCCACCACCTGGCGCCGCGCCCCGGCGGGGTTGGTGAGCGGCCCCAGCAGGTTCATGATCGTCGTGATCCCCAGGTCCCGGCGCACCGGCACCACGTGGCGCATCGCGGGGTGCAGCAGCGGCGCGAACATGAATACGATCCCGGCTTCCGCGAGCACCGTGGCCATCGCTGCCGGGGTCAGGTCCACGGCGACCCCCAGCGCCTCCAGCACGTCTGCGCTGCCGCATTTGGAGGTGAAGGAGCGGTTGCCGTGCTTCGCGACCCGCACGCCGCCCGCCGCCACCACCAGCGCCGCCGCCGTCGAGATGTTGAAGGTGGACACGCGGCCGCCGCCCGTACCGCAGGTGTCGACGAGCGCCGCCCGGTCCGGCGCCTGCACCGGGATCATCGCGCCGCGCAGCGCCTCGACGCCGCCGGCGACCTCGGACGGCGCCAGCCCCTTCGTCTGCAGCGCGGCCAGGAGCGCGCCGGTCCTGATGGGGGATGCGTCCCCCGACACGATGTGGCCGAAGGCGGCGGCCGCCTCACCGGCCGAGAGGTCCGCGCCGCCCACCACCTTCGCGAGGAGCGGAACCAGGTTGAAGTCGGGGGCGGCGGGGGTATTGTTCACACTTGTTCCTTTGCGGGGGTTTCTTCGTCGGTGGGGGGTGTCGGGCCGGCTCCCGCACGTGTAGCTTGGCGAGAAGAATGAGCGAAAACGAGACCCGCTTCAAGCTGACACTCCACTACGACGGCTCTGCCTTCCACGGGTGGCAGGTGCAGCCCGGCCAGCCCACGGTTCAGGGCGCGCTGGAGGCGGTGATCTCTCGGATCACCGGCGAGCACCGCACCGTGACCGGCGCCGGCCGAACCGACACGGGTGTGCACGCCACCGGGCAGGTGGCAGCCGTCACCGTGCCCGGAAAGTGGACCTCCCGCACGCTCGTCCGCGCCCTTAACAGCCTGCTTCCGCGTGGCGTCTGGGTGCAGGGCGCCACCCGGACCGACCCCGGCTTTCAACCGCGCTTTGACGCGGTCGCGCGCAGCTATTCGTACCGGGTGGGAACGGTCCCCGAGGCCGCGTCCCCCTTCCACCGGCGGTGGTGCTGGCCGCTCGGCCGCGCGCTGGATCTGGAAGCCGCCTCGCGCACCGCCGAGTCGATCCGCGGCGAGCACGAGTTCCACGCCTTCGCGAAGGCCGGGCAGTCCCACAGGGGGCACCGCTGCCGGGTCACCAAGGCGCGATGGCAGCCCTGGGGGGAGCTCGGGGCGGTCTTCGAGATCACCGCGAACCGCTTTTTGCACCGGATGGTGCGATATTTGGTGGGCACGATGGTCGACATCGCACTGGGCCGCCGCAAGGAGGAGGACATGGTTCTGCTACTGGGGGACTCCGAACCGCTACCGGGGGACTCCGCGCTGACGACCTCGCCGCCCGCACCGCCGGAAGGGCTCTTTCTGACCGGTGTGGAATATCCCGCCACCGCTCGTGGCGACTCAGTTGTAAACCAAACCTTACATTATGTAATATGAACCTTACATTACGCATCGTTTCGGCCGCGATTTGCTTGACTGTGGCCGCCTGCGGGCAGACGCAGGGCACGGAGAGCCGGCTGGCCGGCGGGGAGAGCGCAGACTACGCCGACGACCGCCGGGTTGGCGGGGAAAGCGGAGACTACGCCGACGACCGCCGGGTTGGCGCGGGCGAAGAGTCCCCGCTGGCCGACCCGGGCGTTCTCCAGGAAACCGTATCCGCCAGCCGCACCACCGCGATCGTGCGGGCGGCGCGGAACGTCGCGCCAGCGGTGGTCACCATCTCGGTGCGGCGACGCGAGCAGGTCAGGCGGCGCACCTTCTTCGACGACTATCTCGTCCCGCGCGAGACCCAGAGCCTCGGTTCCGGCTTCATCATCGACCGGCGCGGGGCGGTGCTCACCAACCACCACGTCGTCGACGGGGCCATCGAGATCCTGGTGACGCTTCCCGACGCTCGCGACTTCAATGCAAGGCTGGTCGGCTCCGACCCCCGCAACGACATCGCCGTGCTCGCCCTGGAGGACGCATCCAACCTTCCCGCCGCGCCGCTCGGCACGTCATCGGACCTGATGATCGGGGAGTGGACCGTCGCGATCGGGAATCCCTTCGGCGGCCTCCTTTCGAGTCCGGAGCCCTCGGTCACAGCAGGCGTGGTCAGCGCGCTGGACCGCCACATCGTCCCCAACGGGTACGACGAGGAGTTCCACCTAGGGATGATTCAGACCGACGCCGCGATCAACCCGGGCAACTCGGGTGGTCCACTGGTCAATGCTCTCGGGGAAGTGATCGGGATCAACTCCTCGATCCTGTCGCGCTCGGGCGGAAGCGAGGGACTCGGCTTCGCCATCCCGATCGACCGCGCACTCAGGATCGCGGCCGACCTGCTGGAATACGGAGAGGTCCGGCGCGCATGGCTGGGGCTGGAGGTGAATGCCGTGGAGGCAGACGACTTCGGGCGCTCTCGGGGCGTGCGCATCGTGCGGGTTGTGCCCGGGTCGCCGGCAGCGGCCGCCGGCATCCAGGCCGGGGCGCGCCTGGTCCGTGCCGGGGACACCCGCATGGCCACGCCGCTCGACTTCGAGGCGGTCAAGCTCGAGTTGCACGCGGGCGACCGGATCGAGCTCGAGGTGGAAGGAAGGGCTCCGGTGCTCCTCGAGACCGCGCCCCTGCCGTCCGTCGCCGCCGAGCCCGTGGAACTGCTCCGCGACCTGGAGGTCGTCAACGTAACGCCGGCGATCCAGTCCGAACGCAGGCTCGCATCGTCCGAGGGCGCACTCGTGGTCAGGATCTCCCCGGTCCTGTCGCAGCGCATCGGGCTTGTCGAAGGGGACGTTGTCCTGGGCCTCAACAACACGAGGCTCCGAACCGCGCAGGAGGTGGCCGACGCGCTGCGGAGAACCCAGCAGAGCCGAAGTCGCTTCACACTCGTCTTCGAGCGCGACGGCCGAATGGTGAGGACGGGCTTCCTTCAATGGAGCTAACGCCGCCCAAACGTTACGCGCACCCGCTCTCGGCGCGGTACGTCTCCACGGAGATGGAGCGCATCTTCGCCCCGGCCTTCCGCTTCGGCACCTGGCGGCGACTGTGGCTCGCGCTCGCCGAGGCGCAGCGCGATCTCGGGCTCGACGTCCCGGCCGACGCGATCCGCCAGATGCGCGACCACCTCGACGACATCGACCTCGAGGCCGCCGCGCGCTACGAACGTCGCTTCCGGCACGACGTCATGGCGCACATCCACCTCTTCGGCGACGCGGCCCCCGCGGCGCGCGGCATCCTGCACCTCGGCGCCACCAGCGCCTTCGTCGGCGACAACACCGACCTCATCCAGCACCGCGAGGCGATGATGCTGGTGCGGGGCCGGGTCGTGGGCACCGTCCGCGCCCTCGCGCGCTTCGCCCGGCAACACCGCGCCCGCCCCACCCTCGCGTACACGCACTTCCAGCCGGCCCAGCCCACCACCGTCGGGAAGCGGGCCACCCTCTGGATCCAGGACTTCCTCCTCGACCTGGAGGAGATCGAGCACCGGCTGGCGGCGCTCCGGCTGCGCGGCGTGCGCGGTACGACCGGCACCCAGGCCTCGTTCCTGCAACTCTTCGGCGGCGACCACGGCAAGGTCGACGCGCTGGAAGAGGCCATCTGCCGCTGCCTCGGCTTCGACGGCGCGTACCCCGTCACCGGCCAGACCTACCCGCGCAAGGTGGACCAGGCGCTCCTCGCCACGCTGGCCGGGGTGGCGGCCTCGGCGTCCAAAATGGCGCACGACATCCGCCTCCTCTCCCACCTGCGCGAGGTCGAGGAGCCCTTCGAGAAGGAGCAGGTCGGCTCGTCGGCAATGCCGTACAAGCGCAATCCCATGCGATCGGAGCGGATCTGCGCGGTGGCGCGCCACGTGATCGCGCTCGCGGCCGATCCCGCGCACACGGCCGCAACGCAGTGGCTGGAACGCACGCTGGACGACTCCGCCAACAAGCGGCTCGCCATCCCCGACGCCTACATGGCCACCGACGCGCTCCTGGTCCTCGCCGGCAACGTGGCGTCCGGGCTGCGCGTGAACGCGGGCGTGGTGGCGGCCAACCTTGCCGTGCACCTGCCCTTCATGGTTATGGAGGGGGTGATGATGGACGCCGCCGCCGCGGGCACGGACCGCCAGGAGGCGCACGAGCGGATCCGCCGCCACACCCTGGAGGCCGCCCGCCGCATGATCGAGGGGGCCGAAGGCGACCTCTTCGAGCGCATCGCGGCCGACGACACCCTGGGGGTGAGCGCGAGCGAGCTGGAGGAGATGGCCCGCCCCGAGAAGTTGGTGGGGAGGGCGCCGGAACAGGTGGACGACTTCCTGGACGCGCACGTGGCGCCGGTCCTCGAGCGCTACCGGGACGCCGCGCCGCAGGCCGCCGAGGTGCGGGTGTGATCTCTCTCCCACTCCTCTTTCGCGGCAAGGTTCGCGATGTCTACGAGGTGCCGGGGGATCGGCTCCTGCTCGTGGCCAGCGACCGTGTGAGCGCCTTCGACGTGGTCATGGCGGAGCCGGTGCCCGCGAAAGGCCGCGTCCTGACGCAGATCACCGCCTGGTGGCTGGGCACGCACCTCGACGGCGTCCCCCACCACGTGATTTCGCTGCGGCCCGGCGAGATCGCGGAGGCCGTGCCCGCGCTGGCCGGGTCCGAGTCCGGGTGGGCGGGCCGCTCGACCCTCGTGCGCCGCACGCGGCCGCTCCCCGTCGAGTGCGTCGTGCGGGGCTACCTCTCCGGTTCGGCCTGGAAGGAATACCGCGAATCGGGGACGCTCGCCGGGGAGCCGCTGCCCACCGGGCTGGCCGAGAGCGACCCGCTCGTCCCCGCCATCTTCTCGCCGGCGACGAAGGCGACCGAGGGCCACGACGAGAACATCACCTTCGAGCAGATGGCGGGGATCGTGGGCGCGGACCTCGCTGCCGAACTGCGCCGCCGGTCGCTCGACATCTACGAACGGGGGCGCGCGGCCGCCGCGGAGTGCGGGATCATCCTGGCCGACACCAAGTTCGAGTTCGGGATCGCCCCGGACGGGCGGCTCATCATCATCGACGAGGTGCTGACTCCCGATTCGTCGCGCTTCTGGCCGCGCGAGCACTACCGGCGGGGCCGGCCGCAGCCGTCGCTCGACAAGCAGCCGCTGCGCGACCACCTGGACGGCCTGGCGGACTGGAACAAGCAGTACCCGCCGCCGCCGCTCCCGCAGCGGGTGATCGCGGCCGCGGCGGAGCGGTATCGCGAGGTTTTCCGGCGGCTGACAGGGACGGAGCTGGAGGAGTACGAGGCGCCGCGGTTCGGCGGATCGGGCCGGTGAGGGTGCCGCTCGCGAGGGAGGGGCTGCCGTTCGTGGCCGTCTGCGCGGTGCTGGTGGCCGCGGCGCTCCTGTGGGCGCGGGACGGGGGGTGGGGGGTGCGCTCGCTCGCGCCGGCCGGGTTCGCGGTGCTGGCGTTGTTCGTGGCGTGGTTCTTCCGCGACCCCGAGAGGCGGATTCCGGGGGGCGCGGACGTGGTGGTTGCGCCGGCGGACGGGAAGGTGATGAGCGTGGAGGCGGTCGACGGCGAGGACTTCATGGCCGGGACGGCGACCCGCGTGACGATCTTCCTCAGCATCTTCAATGTGCATGTGCAGCGCGCGCCGATGGGGGGGCGGGTGCGCCACTACTCGTACCGGGCGGGCCGGTATCTGGCCGCGTGGAGGCCGGAGGCGAGCAGCGCCAACGAGCGTGCTTCTCTGGGGATCGAGACGGAGGCCGGGCCGGTGCTGGTGCGCCAGATTGCGGGACTGGTGGCGCGGCGCATCGTGACCTATCCGCGCGAGGGCGACAGCGTGGGCGCAGGCGACCGGATCGGGCTGATCCGCTTCGGATCGCGGGTGGACCTTTTCGTGCCGCCGGACTGGGCAGTAGCCGTGCAGCCGGGGGATGTGGTGCGGGGCGGGGAGACGATTGTGGCGCGGGTCGCGGGCACGGCGCCCGCGGGGGGCCACGAGTCATGAGCCCGCGAGACGCCCGCCGCCGCTGGCGCCCCCTGCGCTCCAACGGGGCACGCCGGGGTAGCGGCCGCGCGCGCTCCGGCCGCGCACGTCTCCGGCGCGGGGTGATCATCCTGCCGTCGGCCTTCACCATCGGCAATCTCTTCTTCGGCGCCTACGCGATCGTTGCGGCGCTGCGGGGCGATTTCGCCTGGGCCGCGTGGTTTCTCGTCTTCGCCGCGACGCTCGACCTCCTCGACGGACGAGTGGCCCGCTTCACCCGCACGGGGTCCGACTTCGGCGCGGAACTCGACTCGCTCACCGATGCAGTCTCCTTCGGCGTCGCCCCCGCCCTGGTCATGATCCTGCTCTACTTCCAGGCGTCCGACTGGGGCTGGCTGGCCGCCTTCGCCTACCTCGCCGCGGTGGTGGTCCGACTCGCGCGCTTCAACGTCGAACAGGGCGGCGAGGCGCGGCGCCACTTCCACGGGCTGCCCACCCCCGCCGCAGGCCTGATCCTGGTCACCCACTACCCCCTCTCGCGGACGCCGTTTTTCCAGGAGAATCTGGCTTCCCTGCCCTGGCCCGAGATCATGGGGATCGTGATGGGGCTGATTTCGATCCTCA
>JAPOOQ010000537.1 GCA_026713345.1 Gemmatimonadota bacterium
AGGGCACACCCCTCGCTGGATGACCTGGGCAACGTGGTGCTCCTCGGACACGACTCAAGAACCAGCGGCGCCATCATCGATCCCGAGACCGGTTGCCATGCGCTGGTGCGCGCCGCCGGGGACCGTCGCTTCGCGCCGGCGCGCATCTACGCCGACAGCGCTCTGGTGTTCCGTCACGCGGTTTCCATGACGACCTACCAGGGTCGCACCGTGCGGGCCATCCAGGCCAACTCGACCAACGGCGTGTCGCTCCACCCGATCCGCCGGGTCAGCGGCGAGCCCTGCCCCGGGATGCTGCCGACAGTGACCGGCGGATAAACGCCTCCACCTCCCCCGCGGACCTCAGCCGCACAAACCGGATGTGCTCCCACCGCGGGTCGGCCAGTCGCTGCACCTTGACGTTCGATCGAGCAAGTCATATTGTGAGTCACAACGAGTTGCTTAGTGAGTCATACGGAAGACAAGACGTGAAACAGCTTACCATTCGGGGCCTGGGGGACGAGTTGGCACGGGCGATTCGGCGCCTCGCCAACCATGACGGTACATCGCTCAACCGGGCCGCCGTCAAGCTGCTGCGCCGGGGGGCGGGGCTGGAGGAGGGACGGGGAGCGGACACGGTCGGCTCGTCGCTGGACCACCTGATCGGCACGTGGAGCGCTCCGGAAGCGGACGAGATCGAGCGGGCACTCAAACACTTCGAGACCATCGACGAGGCCATGTGGGAGTGAGGGTGCTGCTCGACTCGAACGCGTACGTGCAACTCATGCGCGGCCGGGAGCGGGTGAGCCGGATCGTACGGGACGCCGAAGAAATCCTGCTGTCGGCGGTCGTGCTCGGGGAGCTGCTGTACGGCTTCCGCCACGGCTCGCGCTACGAGCGCAACGCCCGCCTGATGCGCGCCTTCCTCGACAATCCTTACGTCACCGTTGTACCGGTGGGAGAGACCACCGCCGACCGATACTCAAGGATCGCGGCGTCGCTGCGCGCGAAGGGCCGTCCCATCCCCACCAACGATATCTGGATCGCCGCCCACGCCATGGAGACGGGAGCCGATCTGGTGTCGGCGGACCCGCACTTCCGGCATGTGAACGGGATCGCCTGGGTTCGACTGAGGGAACAACGCCGGCCGCCCCGGCCACCGCTTTAGTCCGACCTGGGTAAACAGGCAGGGCTCCGTCGGCGGAGTTTGACACCCCGCGAACCTCTCCCTTACGATCCCGGCGAATTCCGCCCTCGCTGTCTCCCCCGATTGTCCCGGAAGGCATTCCCCTTGCGCATTTGGGCCCTCTCCGACCTGCATGTCTCCCATCCCGACAACCGGGGTGTGCTGGACGGTTTTCCGGCGCTTCCGGACGACTGGCTCATCCTGGCCGGCGACGTTACCCACGGCACGGAGCGGCTTGACCGGTGCCTCGAGCGACTCACGCGCAAGTTCCGCCAAGTCGTGTGGGTTCCGGGCAACCACGAACTCTGGACGGTTCCCAAGGCAGCTCCCGCGCTGCGCGGCGTCGCTCTCTACGCACGCCTCGTCCGGATCGCCCGCTCCCACGGCGTCCTCACGCCCGAGGATCCCTATCCGGTGGTCGAACATCCGGACGGGCCGGTGCTGATCGCACCGCTCTTCCTGCTCTACGACTACAGCTTCCGGCCCCCGCACGTCCGCCGCGACGACGTGGTTCGCTGGGCCCGGGAGACCGGCGCCGTCTGCGGCGACGAGCTGCTGCTGCATCCCGATCCGTTTCCCGACCGGGACTCGTGGTGCGCGGCGCGCTGCGAGGACGCGGAGGCGAGGCTCGCGTCGTACCCGGCGGATTTGCCGAAGATCCTGGTCAATCACTATCCGCTCGAGGAAGAGCACGCCGTGCTGCCGCGGATTCCCCGGTTCACTCCGTGGTGCGGGACCCGCCGGACCCGCGGTTGGCACCGCCGCTACAACGCGTGTGCAGTGGTGTACGGGCACCTCCACATCCGGGGCACGCAGTGGCTCGACGGCGTGCCCTTCCACGAGGTGTCGCTGGGGTATCCGAAGCAGTGGGACCGCGGGCGCGGAGTCGGCGCCTACCTGCAGGAAGTGACGCCGGACCGGCGAGATGCGGGCTCGCGGCGGCGGGGCGCCCAGAACCCGCCCACCCGGAGAGCCGTCGGATGACCCTCGGCAACGCCTGGTGGAGTCCGTGGCGCTCGGCCGAGGGTGCGCTCATCCTCCACGTCGACCTCCGCGCCGACCCCGAGCGCGAAGAGCGGGCCTTCGAGCTGCTCGACGAAGGGGAGCGGGCACGCTGGAAGCGGTTCGTGGTCGAGGGCGCCCGGCGACGGTTTGCGCTCTGCCGCGCTGCGCTCAGGGTCAACCTCTGCGAGCGGCTGGGGTGCTCCAACGAGGCGCTGTCCTTCGGCTATCTGGAGCACGGCAAGCCGTTCGCGATTGTGGACGGCGTCTCGTCGGAAGCGAGCTTCAATGTCAGCCACAGCGGCCGGCACGGACTGATCGGCTTCGCCAGCCGGGATGGACTCGGGGTTGATCTGGAGGTGCGCGCTCCCCTCCGGGATTTTGACGGTATCGGGGGCAGAGTGTACGGTCCGCGGGAACGGCGTGCGCTTGCCGCGGCCGCCGGAAGCGAAAAGGCGGACCTGTTCTACCGGCTCTGGAGCCTGAAGGAGGCGCTCATCAAGGCCCTGGGCACCGGCTTCTCCCTGAATCCGGCCCGCTTCGAGGTGCCGCGTCCGATTCTCGAGGGCGAGCGCTCCGCAGCGTTCCATTTCCCCCACCTGCCGTCCGATCCGTTCTGGCTGGAGGACCTGGGGGAGCCCCGGTTCGCCGCCGCCAGCGCGTGTCGGCTCCGAGGAGACTGCCGTCCTGATCTGCCACGCGCTCTTGCCCAACCGCGTCTTATGATACTATTATGATATCGTTATGCTATCTTCATGACCGAAGGAGGAGGGACCATGCCCGACGTGGCGCTCCGGGGCATCCCGGAGGAGTTGCATCTTGAGCTGAAGGCGGCGGCAAAGAGAGGCCACCGCAGCCTCAACGGCGAGATCCTCGCGAGGCTGGCGGCTTCGGTCCGTCCGGGGCGGGTCGATGCTGCCGCGCTCCTGGAGCGGATCCAGCGTCGGCATGAGGCGCTCGGGCCCATCGACCTGAATGACAAGACGCTGCGCCGACTTCGGAACAAGGGGCGGCGGTGATCGTCGTTGACACGAACGTCATGGTGCGGCTCGTCGTCGGAGGCCGCCAGGGAGCGGACGCCGCGCGGCTCTTTCTGAGGAATCCTGAGTGGGCCGCACCCATGATCTTGATGAGCGAGCTGACGAACGTGCTACTGGGATTCGTGCGCCGGGGTTCGATGACCCGGGACCAGGCCAAGGCCATGTGCGACGACGCGGCCACGGTGCTGGGCCCCCGGGTCGTGAGCGTCTCGGCCGACCACGTCATGGATGTCGCTCTGGAGTGTGGGCTCACCGCCTACGATGCCGAATTCGTGGTGGTCGCACGGGAATTGGGGGTCCGGTTGGCCACTGGCGACCGGGCGATTCTGAAGGGGGCCGGTGATGTGGCGATGGGAAGTCGAAGGTGGTGAAATACGGCTGGAACCAACCAGAGAGACCAGCCACGCTCCATCCCGCAGTCGAGGATGCCCGGGCCGTGATGTTCGACTTCGACTTCACGCTCGCCGACTCTTCCCGTGCAGTTGCCATTTGCGTCAATCACGCCCTGTCGCGGCTGGGGCTTCCCGGGGCGCCAGGGGACGCGATCGCCAGGACAATCGGGATGGACCTGACGACCGTGCTTACCACCCTCGCCGGCGAAGAGCACCGGCCGCGGGGAGGCGAGTTCTTCGATCACTTCCGGCGCAAGGCGGACGAGGTCATGGTCGACGGGACGGCCTTCCTGCCGGGCGCGGACCGGGTGCTGAACACGTTGCACGCCGCGGGCTATCCCATCGCGATCGTGTCGACCAAGGCCGCATTCCGCATTGAGGCCGCACTGGACCGGGATGGGCTGCGCGGAACCGTCGACGTGATCGTCGGAGCTGACGAAGTGAGCCGCTGCAAGCCCGACCCCGAGGGACTGATCCAGGCAGCGGGCCTGCTGGGATTCCCGAATGGCCAGTGCGTGTATGTGGGCGACTCCGAGGTGGACGCAAGAGCGGCGGAGGCGGCCGGAATGCCGTTCATCCCGGTCCTCTCCGGACCGACGCCCGCCGAGACGTTCGGGAGATTCCGTTGCAGGGCGGTGCTGGCGGGGGTTGGGGATCTGCTCGTTGCGTCGGAGTGAACGCAAGAAGTGCGGCCAAATGGAAGGTATAGGTGCGTCCAATTGAAAGGTTGGGCAATCTAACCCGCCTCTACGGCCATCTCACTACCCCCGAAGAGCCGCCGCACCGGCACCCCATGCAGCCGGTCCCCAAAGGGAACGGTGGCTTCCCCGTCGTACATCTCTATCGTCCAAATGAAAGGTTGATGTGCGGCTGATTGAAAGGTCAGACAGCCTTACATCACCGGCTTGCCCCGGTACCTGTCGAACCACGCCTTCAGGTACAGCTGCGTCATGATCCGGTGCGACACCCGGCGCGAGCCGTGGTACTCGTCGGGAATCTTGACGTGCATCGTCTCCTGGCCGAGCACCTTGAGCGCGCGGTAGAACTCCTCGGCCTGCGGCATCGGAGTGCGCAGATCCTCGACGCCCGACAGCAGCATCGTCGGCGTGGTGACGTTGCCGACGTAGTGCAGCGGAGAGCGCTCGGCGTACTCCATCGGGTCCTCCCAGGGGTAGGAGCGGAAGCGGCGGTACCAGCCGGAGCCGTCCGTGGTGCCGACGAAGGAGTGCCAGTTAACCACGGGGCGCTGCGACACTGCCGCGCGGAACCGGTCGGTGTGGCCCACGATCCAGGCGGTCAGCACGCCGCCGCCGCTGCTTCCCGTGACGAACATGTTGTCCTCGTCGATGAAGCCGCGCTCGACTGCGGCGTCGACGCTGGCCATGAGGTCGTGGAAGTCGTTGCCGGGGTACAGGTAGTTGATGCCGTTGACGAAGTCCTGGCCGTATCCGGTGCTGCCGCGCGGGTTCATCCAGAGCACCGCGTAGCCGTCCGCGGCGAAGTTCTG
>JAPOOQ010000538.1 GCA_026713345.1 Gemmatimonadota bacterium
GACGACGGCTTCAACGAGATGGACGCCTACGGCGAATGGTACTCGAACTTCAGCCTGGGCAAGCTGTCGGGAAACGACCTCGCTATCGGACCCATCGCCGACTTCGGCCTCTTCATGGGGGCCGCGCTCGGCACCGACGCCAACTTCCGGCAATGGCTGCCGGGCGCGCGCGTCGCGTGGAACCTCCCCGGGTTCATCTTCCTGAACACGGATCTGGCGCTGGGAATCGACGGTGGCCGGGGGCTGGCCGGCGGAAGTCCGCCGGAGCTCGACAACCGGTTCATCCTGGACGTAAACGGGCTATACCTCTTCTCGATCGGCGGGCAGTCGTTTTCGATCACCGGTCACGCCGAGTACGCCGCGGCCACCTCCAACGAACTGGGCAACGACGTCCCCTCGTCGATCCTGGCCCAGCCGCAATTCAGGTGGAACATCGGCGGGGGCAACGTCCACATCGGCATCGAGTACCAGTACTGGAGCAACAAGCTGGGGACGGAGGTGACGGAGAGCATCGTCCAGTGGCTGGGGGTGTGGGCGTTCTAGACTGGAGGCCCCCGCGTTTCAGCTGGAACGTTTTCGCGGCTCTGCGGCCGGGCTGGCCAACCGGCCCCTCGGCCCACGATTGAGTCCGCTCCTTCAGCTCCTTCGGCCAGTCGCAACTCATAGACGAACATTTCCCGAACTTCGGTGTATAAGTAGGTGAGACAGCAAACGACCACGCCATAGACTCCGGAGTGAGACCCAATGTCCGCCGACCCTGCCTCCTTGGCCTCCGTCCACCCCACCTCCCCCACCCCCAACCCCGGCGACGATCCCCTCGGCGACGAGATCGCCGCCCTCTGCGCCCACATCAGCGCCGCCACCTACCGCCTCCTCACGCTGCTCCGCGTCTACGACGAGGAGGGACGCTGGCAGGGCTGCCGCTCCTGCGCCCACTGGCTCTCCTGGCGCACCGGCCTCTCGCTCGGGCCCGCCCGCGAGAAGGTCCGCGTGGCGCGCTGCCTGCCGTCGCTGCCCCTCATCTCTGCCGCCTTCGCAAAGGGCGCACTCCCCTACTCGAAGGTGCGGGCCCTCACCCGCGTCGCCACCACCGACAACGAGGCCGAACTCCTCACCTTCGCCCGCCACGGCACCACCGCCCACGTCGAGCACATGGTCCGGCAGTGGCGCCGCCTCGACCGGGGCGACGCCTGCCCCGCCGACCCGGCTGGCCAGGCCACCCACCGGGCCCTCTCGCTGCACCTCACCGACGACGGCAACTACGAGATCCGCGGCCAGCTCCACCCGGAGGTGGGCGCCCTGCTCCTCAAGGCTCTCGAGGGTGCCGAAGACAAGCTCTACCGCGAACAGCGCGCCGCCGGGACCGAACACGAGACCACTGCTGCCGAGCGCCGCGCCGACGCCTTCGGCCTCTGGCTGGAGGAACGCCTCCAGCCCCGGGTCCAGCTCGTCGTGCACTCCTTCGCGGCGACGCCGGTCGAGGCGGCGGCGGCCCCCGCGGGCGTTTCAGCTGAAACGTCCCCCACCGTCATCGCAGCCCCCTCCGTAGTCACGGAAGACGGGTCGCGCGTTTCAGCTGAAACGTCTTCGCGGCTCTGTTGCGATGCGGAGGTCGTGCCCATCGCGCGGGGTGCCGACGGATCGGTGCTCGATGTCGGCCGCCGCAGCAGAACCGTGGGCTGGCGGTTCCGCAAGGCACTCGACGCGCGCGACGGAGGTTGCCGCTTCCCCGGATGCGGGTCCCGCGCGCGCACCCACGCCCACCACATCACCCACTGGGCCCACGGCGGCCGGACGGCGATGGACAACCTGGTGCTGCTCTGTCCCTTCCACCACCGCGCGGTTCACGAAGGCGGCTGGCGCGTCGAGATGGACGAGCGGGGCGTGCCGGGTTTCTTCAATCCGCTGGGCGTGCGCATGCCCGTGGTGCCCGAGTCGCCGGACATCGGTGGGCTGGTGCCGGCGGACACAGCGGCAATGGCGCCGGCGGACGCCCCGTCACCCGCTACGCAGGACTTCGGGCTGGGCCGCTGGCACGGGCAGCCCGGCATCGGCCCCTCGACGGGGAGCAGTCTGTGGCAGGGCGAACGCATCGACTGGGGCTGGGCAATGTTGTGCCTCTGGGGGGAAGGAGGTGGTGACGGCGTTGGCGACCGGGTCGGGTCGGCCTAACCATGGCCTCCTCGTCGGACATCCGGTACTCGCGAACCCAGAGATTCCCGGCCAGGTCCGAGAGGATCTCGTCGAAGGCGGGGTAGGCGTCCACCGGGGGCACGCCCCAGGGCGCCCGCTCGTCGTACTCGGCCTGGATGGGGGTTCGCGGATCCCAGTCGCGGCGGACGATTCCGACCAGCGACCCATCCGCGGCGAAAGTCCTGATCTCGTAGCTGTCCGAGACCCCGACCACCACGAGGTCCCCCCACACGGTGTGTCCGTTACACGCGGCGCCTCTTCACGGCGGGCGCGGTTTCTCACGGCTCACGCGGCTTTTCTCACGGCTCGCGCGGCTTCTCACGGTTTACGTGGCTCGTGGCTGGATTCTTCCACCTCGCCCGGCGGAAGCGCACCGGTCCCGGCACGCTCGGCCAACAGGTTCTCCAGGAACTCCACCTTCTCGTCGAGGCGGCGCACTTCGTCTTCGAGGTCCTGCGGCATCTGCCCACCCGCCATCCGCTTCAGCTCGGCTTCGAGCAGGCTGAAACGCTTCTCCCAGTCCCGACCCCCCAGTGACCTCTGGGCGAGAAGCCAAATGATCGAGCCCGCAACCGCGAAGCCGCCAAAAAACACCAGCACGAAAAACATGATTGAAATCATCGGATAGACCTCCCCCTCTACGCCTCCGAGTACCTCGCCGTCACCACCCCCGCCACCACCAGCCCCACCAGAATCACCGCCGCCCCCACCGCCAGCCACGGCTGCGTCCCCACGATGATTCCCAGGATCACAACATACAGCGCGATCGTCACCCCGGCCGTGGCCGCCCCGCCCGGCACCCGCAGCGGCCGCTCCAGCTCGGGGCGCGTCCGGCGCAGACGGAAGAACGCCGACAGCACCATCAGGTCGACCGAGATCGCGACCAGCATCATGAACTGGATCAGGAACTCGAGCGCGCCGGTCGAGGCGAGGGCCAGGATTACGATTCCAATCAGGAGCAGTCCCGCGACCGGCGTGCCCCGCGGCGACACGTACCGGAAGACCTTCGGCGCGAGCCCCGAGCGAGCGAGCGCGAAGGCGACCCTCGGCATGCCGAGAAAGTTGACGTTCCCCGAACTGATCAGGATCAGCAGGCTGGCGACGACCACGAACGTCGCGGCGGTGTCGCCGAACACCCCCTGCACCGCGTCGCGCGCGACCAGCTCGGAGCCCGCCATCTCGTCCGGGGTGAGCGCCGCGAGGTAGGCCGTGTTGACCATCAGGTACAGGACCGCGACCGCAAGCGCGCCCCCGATCAAGATCCGCGGCAGCGACCGTCCCGGGTCGCGGATCTCCTCGGCCATCTTGGCAGCGTCCTCCCAGCCGTAATAGGCGAACGCGACCGACTGGTACGCCAGCGCGAAGCCGAGCAGCGACGCGCGCTCCACCGTGATCGGCTCGATCAGCCCGCTCCCGTCCCCCGCGGCGATCCCCGCGGCCGCGATGGCCACCAGCACCAGCACCTTGATCGCGGTCGTGATGTTCTGGAAGGTCGTGCCCACCTTGAGGCCGCCCAGGTGGATGATCACGTACCCGACCACGACCCCCACCGCCAGCAACCGCACCGACCCGCTCCCGATCAGGATGATCAGGTACTCGGCGATCGCCACCGCCTTGATCGCGCCCGAAAACGCGCGGCTGACCAGCAGCTCCGACCACCCCGCCACGAACCCGGCGACCGGCCCGTAGGCCTCCCGCGCATACACGTACTTGCCCCCCGCCTGAGGGAGCGCGGCCGCCATCTCCGCCAGCACCAGCGTGCTCAGCGCCGCCACGATCCCACCCACCACCCACACGGCCAGAATCAGCCACCCGTTCCCGAGGTACTCCGCGATCAGCCCCGGCGTGCGCAGGATCCCCGCCCCGATCACGATCCCCACCGTGATCGCCAGCCCGTCGCGCACGCGCAGCACGCGCTTCATTCCGCTCATGGGCGCACCGCTCCGCTCATCGTGGCGTTCCTCCCTGTGGCGACCCGCTCCCGGCCTGCGCCTCCAGCTGCCGCAGGACATCCCGGGCCGCCTGGTCGCCGGGCGCGAACTCGACGGCGCGGCGGGCGTGGGGGATCGCGTCGGTAAAGCGGCCGGCCCGCCCCAGCGCCACGGCGAGGTTGCGGTGGGCGGCGCCGATCTCCGGGCCCACGGCCACCGCCCGCTCGTAGAAGCGGATCGCCTGGGCGGTGTTTCCGCGGCGGAGGTACAGATTGCCCAGGTTCACGTACGCCATGGCCTCGTACGGGTTCAGGGCGATGGCGGCTTCGTACTCGCGAACCGCACCCTCGTCGTCCCCGGCGGCGGCCCGCACGAGCCCCAGATTCACCCGGGCGACAGGCTGGTTCGGGTCGGCGGCGAGGCTGCGCGTGAAGGCGTCGATCGCGCCCTCGGGATCGCCGCCCCCGTTTAGCACCAGCCCCAGCGTGAGGAGCACCCCGGGATCCTCCGGCGCGACCGCCAACGCCCGGTTCAGCAGTTCCGTGGCCGCCTCCCAGTCCTGACGCACTCGGGCCTCGTCGGCGAGGAAACCCAGCAGCATCACCCAGCGCCGGCGCACCGCCAGGGGCTCGCTCCGGGCAGCGGCGGCCATCTCGTCGGCGTCGGGAACACCGTCGTCGGATGCGGCCCCTGGCGCCGGGGCGGCGACGTGCCGGGCCACCATCGCCATCGCCCGCAGGTCGGGGTCCTCCGACTCGGCGAGCTGCGCGATGCGTTCCGCACCGTCCCGCCCCAACCCCTCACCAAGCCACACCCACCCCGACAGGTAGCGCGCCAGCCCCCGCGCCTGGTCCATGTCGCCCCCCTCCCCCGGCCGGAGCAGGAGCCGCGCGGCCAGGTCGCCCCCCATGCCATCGGTCACGTTCAGGAGCCCCGCCGTCACCGGATCCTGTGGCTTCGTCTCCCCCCATCGCTCGTCCACCCACGCCTGGAGCCGCAACTCGCTCTCCTCCGTGTGGCATCCGCGGCACGCGCTGACCACGCCGAGGCGTCCATCGAGCTGCGGCCGCGGAATGGGAATCGTGTGGTCGGAGCGCGCGAACGGGACATCGTCCCCGACAACGGGGTGCTGCAGGTACGGCATGTGACACGACACGCAGCGGGCACCCGGCGAGCCGGCGGGGTGAAAGGTGTGCGCCTCCGGATCCGCCGCCTTGGATGCGTGGCAGGACGTGCACTGGCGGTCGTCGGTCTCGCTGGCGAGCGGCACGCGGTTCACGTCCCAGTAGCCCAGCCCGTGGGGCTCGTGACAGCTGACGCAGGTCATGCTGCCGTCCACGTAGCAGGAGGATGACAGGTGCGATCCCTGGTAGGCGAAGGTGCGCACGCGCCCGTCCGCGAGGTGGGGCTCGTCGCCCAGGGCCGGCAGCAACAGCGCGTAGTAGTCCGCCAGCGGGGCGCCCGACAGGTAGTCGTCCTGGACGACGTCTCCGAGCGAATGACAGCGGAAGCAGACTTCGAGGGACTCGTCCACGCCGTCGAGCACGCGGCTGTCGAGGCCGACGTCGGCAGCGGCGGCCGGGGCGGTGCTGGCCATCAACTCGACATGGTGCCGGGCGGGGCCGTGGCAGGACTCGCAGTTGATGTCCAGCGAGGTCCAGCGGGTGTCGACGCCCGTGCCCGGCTCGAAGGTGGCAGTAATCTGGCTGCCGTGGCAGGACTGGCAATTCGCGAAGCGCGACATCGTCCCCAGGATCCGCACCGGCGGCCAGTCTCCGCAGTCTCCGAGCGCCATTTCCGGCGTCACCGGCAGCCAGCCACGATCGGCCCGGGAAGCCGTGTTGCAGAACCACGCGTCCAGATGCCGGGAGTAGTCGAATGGAAGGAAGCGGGCGGTCCCGTCGGCAAGTCGGGTCACGAACCCCTGGGTGCCCCCTCCCAGCATGTGACCGCCCCCGATCACCCCGTCCACCGTCATCTCGCGCTCCGCACGCCCCTCCTGGCGCACGACGAAGAGGTACCGACCGGCGGAATCGACCACCGGCAGCACCGTCCCGTCGCGGAAGACGATGGGGGTGCCGTCGAAGGGCGCGATCACCGTTTCGGGCCCCGGTTCGCCCCCCGCCCGGCCGTGCGTCGACTCGGCCCACCGCCCGTACTGGTCCGCGTGACAGCCGGCGCACGCCGCCGAGCCCACGAAGTCCTCCGCGCTGATCGGCGGAGCCTCCGACTCCGCCCCGCGACCGCCGGAAGTGTCCCCGCAGGCCAGGCAGACCGCGAGGAGAGGGAACAGAAACGGTAAAGAGAACTTGACATTCTGTAATCCAGACATTACAGAGCGTGGCCTCATCGACCCCGTCGCCCGTCGCGGGACCAGTAGGGGCCCTGGCAGCGGCACAGGGTGCGGATGTGAGCGACGAGGGCCCGCTTCTGCGCGTCGTCGAGCGAGGCGCCGAAGGCGGGCATGCGGTGGCTCTTGCCGAGGATCCAGCCGCCGGCATGGATACCGTCGTAGAGGGTGTCGTCGGTGCGCAGCGACATCGCGGCCGAATCGGCGTGCACCGTGGGCACGACCGGCATGAAGGGGGCGTTGAAGCCGTCGCCCTCGCCGCGGACGCCGTGACAGGAAGCGCATTGGGCGATGTAGAGGGCGGGCCCGGGGTCGGCGGCGGAAGCGGGCAGGGCCGGCATCCCCGCGAGCCGCTGGCTCCCGGTCCAGGGGGCGTCGCGGAGCAGCAGGTAGGACGCGATGAGGTCAAGCCGGTCGGGCTGCTCCAGGGAAGAGGGCATGATGGTGCCGGGAGCGAGATGCGCGGGGTCCTCGATGAGGTGGCGGACGTACTCGGGGCGCAGCCGCCGGGCGATTCCGTCGAGGCGCGGACCGATGCGCCCGCCCTCCTCGCCGAGCTGGTGGCAGCCCAGGCAGCTCCACCGGTCCTCGAGGAGCGTCTGTGCCTTCTGCATGGAGAAGGGGGACAGCGCGAGGGGTTCCCAGGGCGGGATCTGCGCCGGGCCGGCCTCGGCCGTGGGCGCGGGGGAGTCGCCGGGCGAAGGGGTCTCCAGGGTGAGGAGGAAGTCGCTGATCGCGGTGATCTCCGCCGGGCTGAGGCGGAAGTCGGGCATGCGGCCTCCCCGTCCGGGTGAGGTGCCGGCCGGGCGGATGGTGACCGGGCTGGCCAGGTAGCCCTCGAGCCAGTCCTGCCGGACGCGCAGTCCGGTCGCGCCCAGGTCGGGGGCGGTGAGGCGGGGCGGCATGTCCGGGTGGAGATGGCAGCTGCCGCAGTTCAGTGTCTCGAAGAGCTCGCCGCCCTCCGCGCGGTCGGCGTCCGGGTGGCTGGCCATCGCCGCGCGGAGGGCATCGTCCACCCCGCGCAGTTCACGCTCATTGGTGACGAAGAGCGCGAGTGCGACCCGCTCGCGCTCGCTGAGGTCGTACAGCGGCATCCTCGCCGGCGCGATCTCCGGCCGCACCGTCTGGGGATCGTCCAGGTAGTGGAAGATGTAGGCGGGCGCGAGCGGGGCCATCCCATCACCGAACGGGGGGGCCATCTCCCGGATCGCATCACCCTCGGGGACACCGGCGTGGCACGCACCGCACCCCAGCGCCTTCGTCAGCACGGCGCCGTCGGGAACCTGC
>JAPOOQ010000539.1 GCA_026713345.1 Gemmatimonadota bacterium
GATCTCCCCGTCCAGCGTCACCTCGGCCTCCTCCTCCTGCGCCATGCGCACCTCCTGACCGTCCCACTCGGGCACGGGGGTGGTGACCTGGAGCTCCGTCGAGAACCACATGCCGGGGATGACAGGGGGATCACCGCGCCCCGGCACGCCGGTCTGGTAGTCCCACAGGCCGATCAGCGGGCCGGCGCCGTGGCCGTGATCGCCGATCGGGTGGGTGTACATAGTCCCGTTGAGGCCCTCCGCATGCATCTTCTCCAGCACGGACGCCAGGATCTCGTTGCCGGTGCGGCCGACCTTCGTCTCCTCCATAAGGATGTCCTGGAAACGATTCGAGTTGGCCAGCGCCTGGCGGAGCCCCTCGGGCGCGTCCATCTCGCCCTCGCGGAGGACGTAGGCCATGTGCTGGGTGTCGGTCGTGAGTCCCAGCGCGACGAGCCCGAAGTCGCAGTGGAGCACATCACCCCGCTCGATCACCGGCGCCTCCACGCCGGACATTGATACGCCCTGTCGCTGCACCGACACCGACGGCTGGAACCACGAACCCAGCCCCAGGTCGTGCACCCGCTGGCGCATCCACCACACGACGTCCGCGGTGGTGGTCTGGCCGGGCACGATCACGACGTCCGAGAAGGCGGTCGCAATGATCTCGTGGACGATGGTCTGCATCTTCCTGTAGACGGGGGTCATCGCGGGGACGCGCATGGCAAGGTATTCGATCGCGAGGAGCGGTTCCCGCACGACACGCCCCGTCAGCTCGGGGCCGAGGGCTTCCTGCATCTGTTCCCATTCGCCCGCGCTGAGGCCGTCGGCGAAGTTGTGGTCGTGCGAGATGTTCACCGCGATGCGCTCGGGGTCGCGTTCGCGCACCATGTCGGCGAAGAGATTCCACTGGTCCTTGCCCCAGAGCTCTGCCGCGCGGCCGTCCGGCGCGGTGACGGTGGCGCGCACGGCCTCGTAGACGCCCCCTTGCGCGGTGCCGCCCAGCGCGAGCCGCTCGACCCCTTCGTCCGGGCCGCGGTCGTGGAAGATGTAGATCGTGCGGCGCCGCGCGGCGAAGGTGGTCGGCGAAACCAGCGCGCGGAAGACGGGGTCCTCGTTGTATTCGCGCATCGTGACCACCCACATGTCCACGCCGTGCTTGCGCATCAGCATGGGGAGGTTCGTCTCGAGCCGCTCCTGCAGCCACGCCTGCTGCGTGCGGGCCTGCTCGCGCAGGGTGCCGAAGGGGCGCTCGGGGGCGTAGTAGCGCGCCTGGGCGTAGAGGGCGGGGGTGGGGAGGGCGAGGATCGCGGCCGCGGCGAGGGTGAGCGGGACCAGGCGTGTGCCTCGGCAAGCGAAGCGCGTGCCCCAGCGGGTTCGAGAAGTAAAGAGAACACGACATCTTGTAAGGTTGTCTTTACAGTATGACATGGGGTCCTTCCAAGTTGGAGGGTGGTGAACGCGGGTGGTCAGGTGGTGGCCGAAGCCGGGCCGGCCGCCGCCGAACGCAGCAGACCGAGGATTTCGGCGACGATCGCCTTCCCCTTGTCACGCGCATAGAAGCGGCGCGTCTGCGCGTAGCGGGGCCCGGGTTCCATCTTCATCCCCTCTGTCATCACCCACTGCTGGAGTTCGCTGGGTCTCGGGCCCCACCAGCCGCGTTCTCGGAAGTCGTCGTCGTAGGCAATGACCACGGGGATCGACCGGCTCCGTCCGTTGGTGAGGTGGGCGTCCATGATGTCGAGATTCTCGTCCCTGGAAAGGACGCGCAGATCGACGCTCGGCAGCTCGTCCAC
>JAPOOQ010000540.1 GCA_026713345.1 Gemmatimonadota bacterium
AACAAGCTCGCCTTCTCTCTGAGCCTCTCCAACGTGACCTACTCCTTTGACATGTCCCCCAGCACTGACATTCTTTCTCCACGCTATGTCCTGGAGGAGGTGTCTGAGGATGGACGTCTGGTGACCGTCCACAGCACAGTCAAGGACTGCTACTACATCCAGGACGTAAGGCAGACTGGACTGTCAGCTGTCACTGTCTCCTACACAGTACATACATACATGCACCTCCATACAGTACAAATGCATTGAAGTTCACAGAGATGTGTCCCTTCACATGCAGTCCCTCTTGTTGACTCGCACTCTTCATACTCAGTGATGGCTGCCCTGAGACTATCCCATAACTGTAGTCACATGAGGAAGTACCACATCAGAGTGCCCACCCTTGAGGTGTCCAGACCATGGCTTCATATCCCATGGCTCATTAGCTATATTGGTGAAGCTAATTGGAGTGGAGCAATGAGCTCGAGGTAATGAGCTTGAGCAGCTGTAACTTTGAGGTTACAGGCTGGAGGATGTACCTGTGCCTAGAGTGTGCAGTAGATGTGACACTATGAAAGTGAGTGCAACTTAATGAAACGTTTCATGAAGCCATGTTCCTGTGGTAATTCAAATGATGGACATCTTAGGCTCAGGCAGCCCTCAATTGTGCAACAAATGAGCCAGCATCCTTGATTTGCATCCATGTGTTACTATTATGCATAATACATAAATATACGTAAATACTTGCTGCACTTGTTCCAGTTTGTCAACTGTAGCACATGTTGGCTGGATATGTTTACTGACTTGACATTTGTTTGGGTCATGCAAGAATATATAAAATTAATAGAGAGAATAATGCTTAAACGAACATGAATTCTGTGTAAATCTGCTATATTATATAGAAAAAACTTGTTACATTGATCTACAGGGGACGAGAGTGTGCTACAGGGGAGCCAGTTTACTTTGGCATGAGAGTGGCTGCTATACCATATATTATATTTGTTGTGCTGTGGTGAGTAGTGGGTGGGTGAGTAGTGGGTGGGTGAGTGGTGGGTGGGTGAGTGGTGGGTGGGGGGGTGGGGGGGGGGGGGGGGGGGGGGGGGGGGGGGGGGGGGGTGGGGGGGGGGGGGGGGGGGGGGGGGGGGGGGGGGGGGGGGGGACGCGCCGGTCAAGGTGGAGGTGATCCCGGTTTCGGTGGGCAATCCCCATGCGGTGGCGTTCGCTTCCGGCTGGAGCCGTGCCGAGGCGGAACGCTACGGGCCGCTGATCGCGGCCGGCGCGGCCTTCCCCCGGGGCACGAACGTCCAGTTCGCGAGCACGCCCGCCGGGTGCGAAATCGGGATCCGCATCTGGGAGCGGGGGGTGGGGCGGACGCTGGCGTCGGGAACGTCGGCGTGCGCGGCGGTGGCGGCGGCCGTGAAGTCGGGGCTGATGCCGCATGGGCGGGTCGCCGTGCGGATGGAGGGTGGCACGATGGAAGTGGAGTTGCGTGAGGACTGGTCGGTCCGTCTCCACGGGCCGGTGGAGGAGGTGTGCGACGGGGTGCTGGCCGGGCGGTTCGGGGAGTCGAGCGGAGCCAGGCCCGGTTAGGTGTCAGCTGGCCGGCTTGGCCAAACCTCGCCGAGGGCCTACGCGCCCTCGCAGGGCTGAGCCACCGTGATGCGCGTGGTGTCGGAGAGTGCTTCCATCGCGGGGGAGCCGTCGGGTGTGAGCCCGAAGGACTGCGTGTGACGGAAGTGGATCCAGGTGGGATCGCATCCGATCACCCTCCACACGCCCGACCACTGCACGCCCGGGCCCTGGTCGGCCGTGTAGCCGCTCACGCCTTCCAGGCAGTGACTGACGGTGGGATTGATCGGACCGCCGGGCACGTAGTTCAGGATGGCGTTGCACCCGAATGAACTGAGTTCGCGGCCAACCCCGCGGTCGACGATGGCGTATCCTTCGGCGACGGCCAGGGAACATGGAGGCCAGTGATCGCTCTCAAATTCCTCCTCGTTCGCCACGCACTCGATCATGAAGTGGTTGGAGAAGTTGACCTGGTGGTCCGGCGTTACACGGGGTGGTACAGGCTGGCCGAGAATGGAGATCACGTCGCCCCGTTCAACAACCACCTCGTCCGGGGTGAGGTTGGAGGGGAACACGGCATATGCCAACACGGGGTCGTTGGGCGGAGGCGGCGGAGGCGGATCGACCTCGATACACGCCGGCAAGGCGATCAGCGGGAGGAGGGCCAACAACAGCCACCCTCGAAACGCCATCATGCTCACGCTTTCCTCCATCGTCGGTCAACCTCCAGCCATGGGTCTGCTACACCATACGCGACAAGTATACTTTTGTTACCGCCGTCCCGCCAAGTTGCCCGTGAGTTCGCGGTGAGTGGCGGGCCCGCCCGCGAGAGGCCGGGGGGATCTTGTCCACAGGCTAGGTCCGCACCCGCCACAGCAGGACGATCCCCACCGCCAGGAAGAAGAAGTTTGGGGACCAGGCGGCCCAGAATGGGGACAGTCCGCCCGAGGCTCCGATCGCCTCGAAGAGCCGGAGCATCATCAGGTAGAGGACGGTCGAGCTGAGCGAGAGCCCCACTCCCACCGCGGGTCCTCCCTTCCTGACGGTGGTGGCCAGCGGGGCGCCGAAGAGGACGATGACCAGGGTGGCCGCCGGAATGGACAGCTTCTGGGCACGCCTCACAAGGAGTTTGTCGGGGTTGCCTCCGGAGCGCCGCAGGGCTTCAGCCCGCTGCCCCAGTTCGCGGTAGCCCAGTTCCTGGTCGTTGGGGGGGTCGTCGAGCAGCTCCTCGGGTGGCACGTCGAGTACCTGGCCCCGGTATTGCTCGAAGGTGTAGGTGGTTTCCGACTGGTCGGGACGCACGATTCGCAGCTTCCCCGCCTGGAGCGTCCAGCCATCGGCCTCGGTGTACGCCCCCTCCCTGGCCCACAAGTGGTGCAGGGTGCGGTCCTCCGCCCGGCGCTCGAAGGTGACCCCGGTGAGCGACCAGTTGAAGAGCTGCTGGATGCTCAGTGTTGCCCCGGATTCCAGTTGATGCACGAACTCGGTGCGAAGGTCACCGTACGACTCCCTGTCTCCCAGGATTTCGGCGGCCCTCCGGTTCATCGTCGGCACCGCCGTACTCAGCAGGAAGGCGCCCCCGGTCATGAGGATGCCGGCCGGCAACACCGGGAAAACCAGCCGGTGAAACGAGATCCCGCCGGCCTTTGCGGCCTGGATCTCGCGGTGAATGGTCATGGAATGGACGGTAAAGACCGTGGCGATCAGTGCGGCGATCGGCGAGGCCCACACGATGAAGTGGGGGATCTGGAACAGGTATCCGAGCGTGATTTCCCCGACCCCCAGGCCCCGGTCGATGAACTGGTCCTGGCGCTCGTTGAGGTCGCTGAGCACGAAGATCACCGGGACGCAGGTGACGAACAACAGGAAGCGGACGGTGAAGGTGGTGGCGACCAGCCGGTCGAGGATGCGGATCATTCGGAGCGGCCCCCGCGGGGGAAGCGAGCCGGGCAGGGGGCCCGTGTCCGAAGTCGCGTGGTCACGCCGCAGCCCTTGTCCTGCGCCTGAGCGGGATCAGTCTGGCGAGCTGCCTGGCGCCGAGCCAGATCTCCCGCCACCCGCTGCCGCGAACCGCCGCGGTCCACCGTCCCATTCTCGACAACAGGTAGATCCCGAGCACCAGGAAGATGAGGCTCGGAGCCCACATGCTCCAGAAGGGATTTGCCAGCCCGCGGTCGGCCCAGTCCTCTCCGTTCGTCAGACCGATCTGGTAGACGCCGATCACGATCGACGAGACGACGATGACCATGTTGACGCCGCCCCGCGGGAAGCGGATGCCGATCGGGACCCCGATCAGCACGAAGATGATGCACGACGTCGAGATCACGATCTTCTTGTTGATCTCCACACCGGCCTGGTTGGCGAAGCGGTATGTCGTCGAGTAGCGGCCCATCTCCGCCCGGGACGTGCTCGCCACCGACCGCGCCACCTCGTCGCGGGGCAGGCCCGGTCCGCCCGGGACGCCGGACGGAAGAATCCGGGGAGTGGCCGCACGGGCCGAATCCGACACCGCACCGCGCCCCAGCGCGCGGTCAACCGCCCTGCGCGCCGTCGCCAGCGATTCCTTCCGAATGCCCTCCATTTCGGCGAGGCGCGTGCTGCGCGAATCGATGAGCATCGCGATCGACATCTCGCGGTCGCTGCGGGAGTCGGTGCTCGCGTCCTCGAAGAGGTCACCCACGCCGCGCATCACGTAGAGCTGCTCCCTGAAGGTGGTCCGGGCGAATTCCTCCTCCTCCCGGCTCTTTACCTCGTAGGAGTATCCTTCGAAGAGTCGCAGGTGCAGATCTGTGAAGTTGGCGTTCAGCTTCATCTCGCCGCGGGTGGCGTAGGTCGTGCGCCGAATACCCTGCTGGCTCATATCATGTATGACCACTCCGGTGAGCTCGGAGGTCACCGGGTCGATGACATCCACGATCAGGAAGTAGGGGCCCACGCCGTTTCCGGCTTCGATCAGGTTGACCACTCCCTCGTTCAGTTGAAAGGTGGGACTCTTCTGCTGGATGGAGCTGCGGAGGTTCTTGAGCCTGTGGTTGGCTTCCGGAAGGACCCGGTCGTTGAAGAGAAAGGTCACGCCGCTTATGAAGAGTCCGAAGCAGAGGACCGGGAGGAAGAGCCTGCGGGGCTGGACGCCCGCGCCGGACATCGCCACGATCTCGTTGTGCGTGGCCAGCTCGCTGAAGGTGTAGAGGACTGTCGTGAGCAGCGCCATGGGAAGCGTGAGCGCGATGGTGTGCGGCAGCATCAGCATGACGGCCTCGAGGATGATCTCGACGGGAAGGCCCTTGCCGACCAGTCCCTCGAGCCGCTCGGCCACCGCGTTCACGAGGAGCAGCCCCGTGAGGGCGGTGAACGCGAACAGGAACGGGCCTATGTGCGCGCGCAGCAGGTAACGGGTCAGAATAGTCATGATGGGTATTGCATGGATTGCGCAGCCGCCTCACCTGGTTGCCCCGGGCACGGTTCCCCGACAATGAAATATACACTGGCCACGGCGATCGCCGCGCTGCTGTTACCGCTGCCGGAAGCGCGCGCACAGGCTCAGCGGGCGCCTGCGCGTTCGGATACGGTGCTGTGGATCATTCCGGGGCTCCGGGAACCCCGGCGTTCCCTGCTCACACCCCCACCGCCGCCGGTCCCGTCCGTGCGGCTGGGGCGGGCCCGCATCCCGCTCACCCGCTTCCTTTCCCCCTTGGCGGGCTTCCCCGTGGAGGCCGCGCCGGTGCCGGACTGGACGGCGAGCGGGACGCTCCGGTTCGGCGCCCTCGGACGCCCGATCGGATACCTCGACATCCCCGAGGCCCGCGCGCGCTCACCGGGGCTCCGGGACGCACCCGCCCCCGGCCGCTTCGTCAACGAGTATGCGGATCTGGGATTTTCCCTGCGGGGCACCGGCGAGATCGGCGGGGACTGGACCGCGTTTCGACCCTGTGACGAAACCGTGCAGGTCACCTGCGAGGTGTCCCTGTTGCCCCAGATCACACCCGACATCCGTTTCGCGGCCACCGCCGACGGGACCATCACCGACCGCATCCTGGTCGATGTGGACTACGACCAGACGCGCGAGTTCCAGGGGGCGAACCGGCTGAACATCCACTACCAGGGGTTGCCCGGCGAGATCCTCCAGCGCTTCGAGGTGGGCGATGTGCGGTTCGATCTCTCGTCGTCCCGATTCCTCCGGGAGGCCGTTCCCGCAGGCAACTTCGGCTTCCAGGCGACGTTGCGGGCGGGTCCGGTGGATGTCCGGTCCGTGTGGGCGCAACAGGCGGGCGAGGTCACCTCGAGGAGGTTCCGGCTGGAAGGTTCCGGGAGGGGGTATTCCCGCAGCGACACGCTCGTACTCGACGATGCGGACTACCTGGAGGGCCAGTTCTTCTTCCTCTTCGATCCCGCTGCCTTCCGGGACTACCCGCACATCGACATCCTCGCGCTCTCCCGTGCCGACGCGGCGCCGACGGCCACTCCGGGCGCGGAGCCGATCCAGCTGTACCGCTCGGAGATCGACCTGTACGCGAGGCAGCAGGTGGAGGGGTACATCCAGGCTGACGCCGTTGCGGGAGCCGGCGCCGACTCCGTTACCGAGTCGGCCTGGTTCCAGTACCTCCGGCCCGGCCAGGACTACGTGGTCCACCCGAGCGGGCTCTGGGTCGCGCTGCGCGTGCCGCTCGGGCCGGACGAGATCCTGGGGGTGACCTACGTGACGGAGGCCGGCGACACCGTGGGAACCTACAACCCTGAGCGGATCTACCGGGCGGGCGGAAGGCCGCGCCTGCGGATGCTGAAGGCCACCTCCGCCCAGCACCAGCCCGGCCGGCCGACCTGGCGCACGGAGATGCACCAGGTGTACCGGGTCACGTCGTCGGGCGATGTGGACCCGGGTTCCGTCGAGCTGTCGATCTCCCTGGGCGAGGAGAGTGCGGGGCGCACCTTCGCGAGGCGCCCGAACGGCGACGACCTGACGTATCTGCGTCTCTTCGGCCTGGACGAGGAGTCTCCGTCCGAGCGCCTGGACGAGTCGCAGATCTATCGTCCGGCGCTGGACTCCTTCGAGGACCAGCCACCGGTGCAGGGGACCTTCATCGTGTTCCCGACGCTGGAGCCCTTCGCGGCTCCCGCTCCCCTGCGCAGCGTACCGATCGATACCCTCGAGGCACAGCGGATCCTGGGCGCCAACCGCAACGGGCGCATCTACCGGGATCCCGACCCCTTCGAGCGGGAAAACGGGGGCGTGTTCCGCCTCAACCTGTCGTACCAGGTGCAGGGGGCGGGGACGGTGTCCTCCTTTGCGCTCGGCGCGGTGGGCATCCGCGAGGGCACGGAGCGGGTGACCCTTGCCGATCGGGTCCTGCTGGGCGGGGTGGACTACACGATCGACTACGACGCCGGGCTGCTCACGCTGCTGAACCCGGAGGCGCTCCTGGCGGCCAACCCGGGACGGTTCCTGGATGTGTCCTGGGAGCAGCGCAGCTTCTTCCAGGTGGCGCCGTCGTCGGTCTTCGGCCTGAACGCCGGCTACGAGATGGGCGACTACGGGGCGGTCAACCTGGTCGGACTCTACCAGACCGAGCACGCGCTGGTCCGGCGTCCCCAGCTCGGCGTCGAAGCGGGTGCGGTCGCGCTGGGCGGCGTGAACGCCAACCTCAACCTCGGCGCGCCGTTGCTCTCGCGCCTGCTGGACGCCGTTCCCGGACTCGATGTGGGCGGCGAATCGAGCTTTCGCCTGAGCGGAGAGGCCGCCGTCTCCCTACCCGATCCCAACACGCAGGGCGACGTCTACATCGACGACTACGACGGGTTGAACGCGCGCACCCTGTCGCTCCAGAGCCACGAGTGGCGGCGGGGGAGCGCCGCGGCCTTCCAGGATGGCGCCGAAGGCGTGCTCCCCCCGCTTCTCTCCACCGACAACCTGGCGGAGATGACCTGGCAGCACACCTGGATCCGGGAGGACGTGGGCGGCGACAGCCTGGGCGTCTTCCAGGGCTTCAACCCCAACATCGAGATCGACCAGCAGATCCGGGCCACGGGGAGCGTGCTGCGCGAACCGGGGCTCTTCGTGAGGTTCCGCCCGACGAGCGGGGACGTGGCGGGGGAGCGGGGGTGGTCGTCGGTCACCACCGTGCTGAGCCCCACCGGCTCGGATCTGACCAAGAGCGACTTCATAGAGTTCTACGTGCGCGACGGGGATTTCCTTTCCCTGGTGCTGGATCTGGGGATCGTGAGCGAGGACGCCTTCTTCGCCGACACGACGGGGGCGGTGAGAGGGCGCAAGGCCGGTTCGGGGGTCCTGTGGGGACTGGGTCTCCTGGACCAGGAGGCGGATCCGCGCCGGGGCGAGGTGTGGGGCACTGTCACCGACGGGCGGGGCGTATGGGACGAGGACTGCTTCGCGGAGCGGGCGCGCGTCTACCGGCTCGGCGATCCCAACGCCAACTGCACCCGGGGCAACGGCCGCCCCGACTCGGAGGATCTGGACGAGGACGGGAACCTGGATACGCTGGAGCGGTACCGGCGCTTCGTGATTACCCTCGACGGCAACTCCCCGTTCCTGGTGCGCGACCGGCACGAGACCGGCACCGACTTCCGCCTCTATCGCGTGCCGGTGCGGGACCCGGCGGCGATCGACGTGGGCGGCCCCGTTTCCGACGCCGAGTTGCGCGCCGTGCGTCATCTTCGTCTCACGGTGACCGGAGGACGCGCGGACTCCTTCGTGCTCGCGCGCATGGCGATCGTCGGCTCCACCTGGATCAAGCGTTCCGCGACCGGGGTGCTCACCGGCCTCGGGGGGAGCGAGGCCTCCTTCTCGGGACGGGTGGAGGTGAGTCCGGTCTCCAAACTGACCGTGGGCGAAGACTATGCATCGCCCCCCGGCGTCATCGAGCAGCTCGACGATCCCACCGCGGCGATCGGAGGTCAGGGAGTCGAGTTCAACGAACGGTCCCTTTCCGTGCGCTTCGAGGATGTCCCCGCGGGGGACCGGGTGGAGGTGTACAACCGCTTCCCGCAGCGGCCCCGCGACTTTCTTTCCTACCGGGAAGCCAGGCTTTGGGCGGTAGCCGCGAACGGTGATTTCGGCAGTGAGGTGCCGGTCTACTTCTACGTGAGGATCGGCACGGACGACCGCAACTTCTACATGTACCGCACCCGGCTGGAGCTGGCGGACACACCGGGCAGGGTGCATGAAGGGGACTGGGTGCCGGAGGTCGTCATCCACTTTGACGAGTGGCTGATGCTCCGCCGCGAAGCCGAGGAACGGCTCATTCGCGATCCCCCGAGACCGGGAGATGCCCCACTCGTCCTCTGGTCCGCCGATTCAACCTACTCGGTGGTGCTGCAGGAGCGGGGGCGCGCGCCCAACCTGGCTTCGGTGCGCGAGATGAGCCTGGGCGTCCTGAACGAGACCGGAGGGCCCGTCTCCGGGGAGTTCTGGGTCGACGAACTCCGGCTCTCCAGGGGGTTCCGCGAGGCGGGTCTGGTGTCGGCCGTCGACGCGGAGCTGCGCGGGGGCGAGTTCCTGCACTCCCGGGCGACCGTGCGCAGCCGGGGCGGCTACTTCCGCCAGCTGCGGGGGACTCCCACCTACCAGAACGACCAGTCCCTCGATGTCAGCGCCACGGTACAGCTCGCTCGGCTGGCCCCGTCCGCCTGGCGGCTGCAGCTGCCCCTCTCCGTCACCTACGAGCGCGACCTGCAGTCCCCCCTCTTCCTGGGGCGCAGCGACGTCCGCGCCGACCGGCTCGAGGGGTTGCGCGATCCCGGATTCGACCGGACGCGCGTGGACCTTTCTCTGCGGCGCGCGGCTCCGGAGGGCGGTGGGGCGTGGGACGCCGTGCTCGCCGGACTGCAGGCCAGGGCGGGGTGGGTCCGCTCGTCGCTTCGCACGATCACGACGGAGAGTGAAGGCGACGGAGTCGACGCCTTCCTGGGGTACAGCATCGCGCCGCCACGCCGGGACCTGCCCCTCTTCCAGGGCCCGCTGGACGACGCGCTCCGGGCCGTTCTGCCCTCCTTCCTCGAGGAGCGCATCGCGGGTGCGCGCCTGCGCTGGACTCCGGAGAGCCTGCGCGTCGACGGCGAAGTCACGAACCGGGAGCTGAGCACATTGCGGTTCGACCGGATCGTCAGGAGCCCGGAGGACTCGCTCGCTGCGGCTGCGCAGGCGCCGCTGCGAACGGTGACCGCCACGGCCGGCGTGACCTTCCGTCCCCTGGAATCGGTGGTGGCCGATGCCAGCCTGCTGAGCGGGAGGGACCTCCTTGAGGTGGAGGAGCTGGCTTCCGACGCCGAGAGCCGGGAATTGCTGGACGCGGCGCGCCGCCGGATGGCCGGTCTGGATCTCGGGTGGGAGGTCGACCGGCACGTGCGGACGCGGCTGGCCTTCCAGCCCCGCCTGTCGGATTGGGCGAGCACCAGTGTGCAGGTGACCACGATCTACTACTCGGAGCGCAACCCTGATCTGATTGCGACCCGTCACACCCCGGGGGACACCGCCCTGGTGCTGCTGCGCAATGTGGATGGACAGCGCAACTACACCGCCGCGTTCTCCCTGGACCCGCGACAGATGGGAGGAGCCGGCGCGGTCGGTGGGGGCCGGTGGTGGACGTACCTGGATCCGCTGCGCCTCACCTATACGGGCGGCATCACGTCCCGCTTCAACCGGGACGCGGTGGAGCCGGGGACGCTGTATGAGCTCGGCTGGGGCCGCCGCGACGACTTTCTCCTGATTGGCGCCGACTCGGCATCGACGCTGAGCGAGCGGGACCGGGTCCAGCTCCGTGGCGGCTTTCGCCTTCCGGGCGCCACAACGATCCGCACCACCTACGATCGCACTCTCAACCAGACGCTCGATACGCGCTCCGGCCGCGAAGTGCTCCAGCGGGTATGGCCCGACCTGGCCGGGACGGTGGGGGATATGCCGTTGCCCCCGTTCCTCGCCCCCGCGGTCACGCGGCTGTCGCTGGGCTCGGGGTATCGCCGGGAGAGGCGGGGACTGGACTTCGGCGCGGGCAACCAGCAGGACCGCTTTCGCGAGGACCATGCTGTGCCTCTCTCCATGGGCCTGTCGCTCGTTAGCGGAGTCGTTGTCGACTACCGGGGCCGGCTGGGCTGGGGCGAGAGCCTCGATCCGACCGGTGACACGAGGAGGCGGCGGGATTCACACTCGCTCGCCGCGACGATCACCACGCGTTCTCCCGTCAGGGCCTTCCGCGACAGGGGGGCGCCGTTGCGCATCACGCTGAGTCTGCGGTACCTGGAGGACGTACAGTGCCGGGTGACCTCCCGCCTGAGCCCGTGCGTCGCCTTCATAGACGAGTTGGAGCGGGATGGTTCGCTGTCTGTGGATTCGACGGTGCGCGACTTCCAGCTGGGTGTGCGGATCCGCTACCTGGACCGGCGTTCCTTCGTGGGTCAGCGGGCTGGCTCCACGCAGTTGCAACTCAATGTCTTTGGCCAGTTCGTGCTGACTTCCGCGCTTCTCTCGAACGGGGTCGCCGGCAGATAGTCCCATCCAGCCATGGAAGCGCCCGCGGGATCGATGCACTGTTCCCGGACGGCAACCATGGACTGGAGCTGCGGGATGACCGACAGAGAGAAAAAGAGCATGACCTGGGCGGGGGTGCTGCTCCTCGGGGCCGCCGCATTTCGCTTTCTGGTGGTCGCGCCCGCACCCACGGAACCGCCGCTGGGCGACCGGCCCTCCATCGCCGACAGCCTTCTCGAGGCGGGCGATGCCGCAGTGGAGGAGAAGGAGCGGCGAAGCCGGCCCTTCGAGCCCGGAGAGACGATCGACCCCAACCTGGCCGGGGACGAGGAACTGGACCGGCTTCCGGGGGTGGGACCCGCCCGGGCGTTGCAGATCGTGCAGAACCGGGAGGAGAACGGGCCGTTCAGCACGGTGGAGGACCTCGCGCGCGTCCCCGGAATCGGTCCGGCCTCGGTGGAGCGCCTGCGCCCGTTCCTGCGATTGGGCCCGGCGGCGGCCCGAAGCGTGGAGGCCGGTGCGCGACGGGGACCGGCGCGGTCCGCGGTAGCGGCGCCGGGCGGCGCGCCGGGCGGCGCGCCGGGGGGCGGGGGGCTTGTCGACATCAACCGGGCGACAGCGGCCGAACTCCAGGCAATTCCGGGGATCGGACCAGTGATCGCGGAGCGCATCGTGGCCTACCGCAACGAGAATGGCCCCTTCCGGCAGGTGGACGAACTGACGCAGGTGGCGGGAGTGGGCGAGAAGACCCTCGCCCGGATCGCACCCCTGGTAACGGCACGGAGATGACTGTGGACACAAGCCCCGTCACGTTGATGGGAATGGAGCCGCTCCTGCAGGAGATGGTGGACCGCGATGCCTCCGACCTTCATATCACGAGCGGCCGGCCGCCGATGCTGCGCGTCGACGGTGCCCTGGTGGCCGCTTCCGATGGTCGCACACTGGACGCGGGATGCACCATGCGGCTGGCCGCTTCGCTCCTGACGGCGGACCAGAAGCAGCAGTTTGAGGCCGACGACGAGCTGGACTTCGCCTTCACGCTGGAGGGGCTGGCCCGCTTCCGCGGCAACTGCTTCCGTCAGCGTGGCAGCGTGGCGATGTCGGTACGGCACATCCCGCTCGGTGTGGCGCCGCTGGAGGACCTGGGGCTTCCCCCGATCCTCAACCGGTTGGCCGAGCGGCCACGGGGGCTGGTGCTGGTTACCGGCCCGACCGGATCGGGGAAGTCCACGACCCTCGCCGCGATGGTGGACCAGATCAACCGGCGCAGAAGGGGTCACATCCTCACGATCGAGGACCCGATCGAGTTCGTGCATCCGAACCGGCGCTGCATCGTGCATCAACGGGAGGTGGGCGCGGACACGCGCACCTTCCCCACGGCTCTCAAGTATGCAATGCGCCAGGATCCGGACGTCATCCTCATCGGAGAGATGCGCGACGCGGAGACGATGGCGGCAGCATTGGGCATCGCGGAGACGGGCCACCTGGTGCTGTCGACGCTGCACACCAACTCCGCCGCCGAATCGGTCAACCGGGTGATCGATTCCTTCGAATCGCATCGCCAGTCCCAGGTGCGCGGCCAACTTGCTGCAGTGCTGGAGGGGGTGGTGACCCAGATCCTCATCCCGCGTGCGGGGGGGCGGGGGAGGGTGGCCGCGGCCGAGGTGCTGGTGTGCACGGCCGCGGTCCGGGCCGTGATTCGCGACGACAAGGTGCATCAGATCGGCTCGCTGATGCAGGCGGGACGGAGACACGGGATGCAGACGCTGAACGACGCGCTCGCCCGGATCTACCTCAACGGCGAGGTGACGCTGGAGGCTGTGCTGAGAAGGAGTTCCGATCCGGCCGAACTGCTGCGCGCCGTGGGCGAGCCCGCGCCCGAGGGGCTGGACCACCTCGTGCAGGGGAGGAGGCGGTCGTGAGCAGGGTGTCGCAGCGCGAGGTTGTCGTCTTCATGCGCCTCTTCGCGACGATGATCGGCGCGGGGTTGCCCCTGGTCCAGAGCCTGAACATCCTGGCCCGCCAGAGTGACAAGGGGTCCCTGCAGAAGGTGGTCCGCACTCTGATCCACGATGTGGAGTCGGGCGACACCCTGGCCGGCGCGATGAGCCGTCACCCAACGGTCTTTTCCGAACTGAGCGTCAACATGGTGGCTGCCGGGGAAGCGGCGGGCGCCCTCGACACGATTCTTGCGCGGCTGGCGGAGTTCCTGGAGAAGAACAGCGCGCTCGGACGCAAGATTCGCACGGCGATGGTGTACCCCGCGATGATTCTGGGAGTCGCGGTGCCGACGGTGGCGATCCTGCTGGTCTTCGTGATCCCCACCTTCCAGACCATGTTCGCGTCGTCGGGGGTGCCGCTGCCGCTCCCGACCCGCATCGTGATCGGCGCCTCCGAGGTCGTGAAGAGCTACTGGTGGGTCATGCTGGCCGCCGCCACGGTCTGCCTGATCGTGCTCGATCGCGCGCGCCGGACGGCAGCGGGGCGGCTCCTGGCCGACCGGCTCCTCCTGGCCATCCCGGTCCTGGGCAATCTGCTGCGCAAGGCGGCCGTGGCGCGCTTCACCCGCACGCTGGGTACGCTGGTCGCCTCGGGGGTCTCGATCCTGGAGGGGTTGGAGGTGACGGCGAAGACCGCGGGCAACCGGGTGATCCACGATGCCGTGATGAAGTCGCGGACCTCGATCGCCGGCGGGCACACGATCGCGGGGCCGCTGGAGGAATCGGGGGCCTTCACCCCCATGGTGGTGCGAATGGTCGAGGTCGGGGAGCAGACCGGCGCACTCGACGAGATGCTGACGCGGATCGCGGACTTCCATGACGATGAGGTGGACAGCGCGCTGGAGGCGCTCATCGCCGCGGTGGAGCCGGCGATGATCGTCGTTCTCGGCGTTGTGGTGGGAGGCATGATCGTGGCGATGTACCTGCCGATCTTCGACATGATCAACGTCGTGTGAGGTTGGGGGCTGGGGGGGGTGGGTTGGCAGTGTAGGGTTCCCGTTGCAGATTCCGTCGCATGTCCAGAGCATTCGTAAGGGAAGACCGGGAGGACCCTCCCCCGGACTACAGGCTGCCCGACCCCGGATCGGAGTATTTCGACGAGGCGTGCGCGTGGGCCCTGATCACCGGGGCGGACGAGGGGGACTCCCGCAGCGCGGAGATCGCCACGGGGTGTCGCTGGGGCGAACCGAGGCTCGTCCCCCACATCCAGGCCATCCTGGCCAGGGCGGAGACACAGGATCAGACCAGGGTCGCGCAGCTTTGTGGACGGTTCCTGCGCGCGGCCAACACCGCCGGACGGTAGCCTCACAGAGCTTCCGACGGGAAGCATCCCGCAGCTGCGGCTGCCTCACCGGAGGCGGTGCCCGGTTGTTTCCGCCGCGGTCATGGCGATAGTTTGCCCGGCGCCATCGCATCGTCCTTCACAGGACCTGCCCCCAGTCACCCCAAGGAGCCCCGCACCCCATGGATTTCTTCCAGTCATTCACCGATTTCATGACCCGATACTTCGTCGAGTTGGGTATCCCGATCGGCGGCGAGAACATCCCCTTCATGGTGATCATCCTGCTGGGGATCGGGACGTACCTGACGCTGCGGCTGGGCTTCATCCAGGTCACCCGACTGCGGCACGGGGCCGCGGTCGCGTCGGGGAAGTACGACGATCCGGACGACGAGGGGGACGTCACCCACTTCCAGGCGCTCACCACCGCCCTGTCGGCGACGGTCGGAATCGGGAACATCGCCGGGGTCGCGCTCGCGATCCACTGGGGCGGCCCGGGCGCGCTCTTCTGGATGTGGGTCACGGCGGCGGTGGGAATGGCGACCAAGTACTCCGAGGTCACCCTGGCGCAGAAGTACCGGGTGCAAGAGCACGAGGGTGAGTGGGCGGGCACCGTGTCGGGCGGGCCCATGTACTACATCGAGCGGGGGCTGGGGCCGAACTGGAAGTGGATGGCCATCGTCTTCGCCGCGCTCCTCGGGATCACGGCCTTCCTGACCGGCAACGGGATTCAGGCGAACACCGTCGCCGACAACCTTGAGACCCAGTTCAGCATTCCCCCCTGGGTCAGCGGGCTGGTGACTTCGGGGATCGTCGCGGCGGTGATCCTGGGCGGCATCTCCCGAATCGGGAAGGTGACCTCGGTGCTGGCGCCGGCGATGGCGATCGTCTACGTCCTCGGCGCGCTGATCGTGATCTTCATGAACATCGGCGACGTGGGGCCGACCTTCGCGCTGATCTTCCGCGAAGCGTTCAACCCGACGGCGGGGGTTGCGGGGACGGGGGTGGGGGCCTTCCTGGTGACGCTGATGTGGGGAGTTCGGCGCGGGCTCTTCTCCAACGAGGCGGGGCAGGGGTCGGCGCCGATCGCGCACTCGGCCGCCAAGACCGATGAGCCGGTGTCGGAAGGGGTCGTGGCGCTGCTGGAGCCCTTCATCGACACGATCATCATCTGCACCATGACGGGCCTGCTCGTGATCATGACGGGCGTGTGGAATGACCGTTTCGAGACCGAGATCACGCTGAGCGGCGGCGACCTTTCCTACCGGGCAGTCCAGGTGGACGGGGGCTACGAGGACATGTCGCCCGACGCACCGATCCGGATCGACGGCGGGGCGCACGTCGCCACCGGTCCCGACGACCCGCAGGTCTCGTGGCATGAAGTCCCCGTGCTGACGCTCTACGTGGACGAGGCGCAGACGCAGCCGTTCAGTGGCGTGATCGATCCCGCTTCCGGGACGGCGACCGGCGCCGATGGACAGACCTACACGTCGCTCCACGGCATGGCGGTCGAGAGCGGCGCACCGCTCACCATGTCCGCCTTCCGTCGCGGGCTGGCACCGCTGGGCGACTGGGGGCACTACATCGTGGTGGTGTCGGTGCTGCTCTTTGGCATCTCCACGGCGATCGCGTGGAGCTACTACGGGGACCGCTGCGCCAACTACCTCTTCGGCGCCAGGGCGGTGATCCCGTACAAGGTCATCTTCGTGGCGCTGCACTTCGTCGGTGCGGTGCTGCCGCTGAGCGTGATCTGGGGCATCGGCGACGTGTTCCTCGGGTTGGTGATCTGGCCGAACCTGATCGCGCTGGGGATCCTGGCGCCGCAGGTGGTGGCGATGACGAAGGACTACTTCGAGAGGAAGCCCTGGCAGAACAAGTAACCACGGCGAGTTGTCACTTGTCGGGTTCCTCCAGCACACGGGCCGGCCGGAGCGCCTCCCGGCCGTAGCGGTCGCGAATGCGGTCCACGGCACGGGCGATGGTGCGGTCCCGCTCGCTCTCCAGCGCGATGCGGTCGCCGAACAGGTCGAGCTGCGCGCTCGCCGCCTGACGGACCAGGTTCGAGACGCCGACCCCCAGGAGCCTGACCCCCGTCCGGCGCCGGTGGCGCAGCTGATGGAGGAGCGAGGTCGCGACGGCGAAGATCGCGCGGTCCGTCTCCAACCCTTCCGGCTGGGTATTGCCCGCCTGCCGCGTCGTGAAGTCGTGGTCCCGTATCTTAACAGTTACGGTTCGGGCCCTCAGTTCCTTCATTCGCAACTGGCGGCCGACGTTGCAGCTCAGCTGGAGGATCCGGCGCTCCAGTTCGTCGTCATCGTCGATGTCCTCGAAGAAGGTGCGCTCCGAGCTGATCGACTTGCGCCGGTCGCGGGCGTCGACCTCACTGGGGTCGATGCCGCGGACCCGCTCCCAGAGCCAGGTGCCGCGTCCCGGGCCGAACCACCGCGCCAGCCACTCCGCCTCGACCGCGGCGGCTTCCTTGACGGTGCTCAGCCCCTTCTCCTCCAGCTGGCGGAGGAACGCGGGTCCGATCCCGGGAAGATCCGAGAGCCGAAACCGCGCCATGAACGCGGCCTCCCCACCCGGGGCGACCACATGCACGCCGTTCGGTTTCGCCAGCCGGGTGGCGACCTTGGCCACCACGCGCTGCGTGCCGCCGCCCAGCGAAACCGCGATCCCGGTGCGCTCCCGCACCACCCTGCGGATGCGGTCCGCCGTCGCGGCCAGCTCCTCACCCCCGAGCATCCGCTCGGTCCCGCCGAGATCCAGGTAGAACTCGTCGATGGACGCCGCCTGCACCACCGGCGACAGTTCATGGAGCACCTCGCGGACCGCCCGGCTCCGCTCCACGCACGCGCCCCGCGGCACCGGCACCACCTCCGCTTCGGGGCAGAGCGCGAGCGCGCGCCGGGTAGGCATTCCGGAACGCACCCCGTACTCACGCGCGGCGTACGAGGCCGACGTGATCACGCCCCGGTTGCTGCGCCCGCCCACCAGCAAAAGGGGGTGCCGGCCCGCGCCGTCAGGGTCCTCCAGACGGGCCACCTGCACGAAAAAGCTGTCGCAGTCGACCAGGAGGATTCTCCTGGAACCTTGCGAGGACATCCCGGTTTCCGACAACCTTCTACCTCCCGCCCGGCAGTGCGCACTGCCAGCAAGGTAACCACGCCCAGGAGACCGTACAGATGGCCTACCCTTTCCAGCTCCCCGAACTGGGGTACCCCCACGACGCCCTCGAGCCCCACATCGACGCCCGCACGATGGAAATCCATCACGGCAGGCACCATGCGGCCTACACCGCCAACCTCAACGCCGCTCTTGAGCCGCACTCCCGACTCCACGGGTTGTCGGCCGGCGAGCTGGTCGCGAACCTGGCGGCCGTGCCCGAGGGGATTCGCGCCGCCGTGCGCAACAACGGAGGAGGCTTTGTCAATCACGACTTCTTCTGGCGGCTCATGACGCCCGGTGGCGACAGCGCGCCGAGCGGGGCTCTGGCGGCGGCGATCGACGCCGCTTTCGGTTCCTTCGACGACTTCCGGAAGCAGTTCGCTGCGGCCGCGGTGGGGCGTTTCGGGTCGGGGTGGGCCTGGCTGGCCGCAGGGGAGGGCGGGGCACTCGAAGTGCTCTCGACCGCGAACCAGGACACGCCCGTGATGGAGGGGAAGGTGCCGGTCGTGGGCGTCGATGTCTGGGAACACGCCTACTATCTCAATTACCAGAACCGGCGCCCCGACTACGTGACGGCCTTCTGGAACGTGGTCAACTGGACGGTCGCGGCGGAGAACTACTCGGCGGCCGGCTGACCGTCCCCCGGGAGCCAGGCGGTCAACCCGGTCCAGCTGGCTTCGATGTTGTGGCGG
>JAPOOQ010000541.1 GCA_026713345.1 Gemmatimonadota bacterium
CCAGCTCTACTGGGGCGCCACCGACGAGGACCTCCTCCGCGAGATCCGCGAGGCCGGGTACACGGGGCGGGTGGTCTCGGCGGCGGATCTGGATGTCTACCGTTGACCCCCGGTCGCACCCCCGGCGACCCCCCGGTTGCCCCGCAGCGGCTCCGCCGCTAGAATCCGCGCGCCAAATCAGCGATCTTATTAACAGTCATTTCGTGGAAGTGCCCGGATGGGCGAGGACCTCAGAGCGAGGAAAATGACGCGGTTCAAGACACGGAGTTCTTCATTTCTCACCTGGTTGACCGGCTGCGCCGCCGTCACCATGGCCGCGGGAGCGTGCGACCTTCGGCCGGCGCCCGGATTCGCCAGGGGGGAGCTGATCTTCGACACCTGTGCTCCGTGCCACGGCAATGACGGAGCCGGCGACGAAACGCTCGCCGCGCCCGCCCTCGCCGGGGCTATGGACACGTACCTCACGGCGCAGCTCGAACGCTTCCAGGCGGGAGTCCGCGGATACCACTACCAGGACACCGAGGGGCTGCGCATGCGCCCCATGTCGCGGGCCCTGATCACGGGCGAAGGGGATGTCGAGTCCATCGTCGAGTACCTGATGAGCCTCCCGATCGTCGATCCGGACGCGACCCTCGACACGGGCGACGCGGAGGCCGGCGAGGAGGACTACACGCTGCTCTGCGCCAGCTGCCACGGGATCGACGGGCGCGGGGTCGACAACGTGCCGGACGCTCCGTCGCTGCTGCACCTCAACGACTGGTACATCGCCTCGTCACTACGGAAGTACCGCGACGGGGTGCGCGGAGCCAGCCCCGGCGACGCGTCGGGTACGACCATGCGCAACCCGATGGCGAGTGGCTGGACCGACGAGCGGATCGACGACGTCACCGCCTACATCATGACCCTGCAGCGCCTGCCCCGCCGGATCCCGGGTCCGCCGCCGGAGCCGCTGCCGCCCGTCGACGTGGACCCCTCCATCCTGCCCGCAGGCGTGACGGTGGCAATGGTCCAGGAGGGGCAGGACATCTTCAACACGGCCACCGGGATCTGCTACACCTGCCACCTTCGCGAGGGCGCGGGCGGAGCGCTCGCCCCGAACCTCACCGACGAAGTCTGGCTCAACATCGACGGCGAGTACGAGTCCATCGTGCTGGTCATCACCAACGGTGTCCCGGAGCCCGTGGAGCACCCCGGGTTCATGGCGCAGCGCGCCGGCATGCCGCTCACCGACGAGCAGGTGCGCGCGGTCGCCGCCTACGTCTACACCCTCAGCCGCTGACCCCGAATGGCAGAGAACCCGACCCCGGACACCCCGACCCACGCGGAGCTGGCCGCCGCGATTCCTCCGGCCCCGCCGGACGAGAGCAATGAAGCGATCGTCTTCGCCAAGAAGACCATGAAGAATACGTTGCTCATTGCGATTCTCTTCATCGGCGCGGCGGTGGTCTGGACCATGTGGCTGAAGCTATGAACGCATTCTACGAATTCTTTCGAGTCGACTACTTCGACCCGCTGATCGAGGTGGCGTCGTCGTATGCGGCCGACATCGACGGACTCATCTGGCTGGTCCTGGTCGTGGTGGGATTCTGGTTCCTCGTCGCCGAGGGCGTCTTCCTGTGGTTCATCATGAAGTTCAGGGCGGAACCGGGTCGGCGGGCGGACTACATTGACGGGAAGAACAAGAAGCACAAGCGCTGGATCACCGTGCCGCACCTCCTGGTGCTGGGCTTCGACGTGCTGATCATCGTGATCTCGTTCAACGTCTGGTACAAGATCAAGATGGATCTGCCGGAGAACCCGGACGGCGGCGTGATCCGGGTCATCGGGCAGCAGTGGGCCTGGACCTTCCAGCACCCCGGGGCGGATCTCGAACTCGACACCCCCGACGACATCTTCAGGGTGGACACTCTGCGCGTGGAGAACAACCGCACGTACCACTTCGAACTCCAGTCGACGGACGTGCTGCACAGCTTTTCGGTGCCGGTCTGGCGCATCAAGCAGGACGCGATCCCGGGCCGCACCATCACCGGGTGGTTCCAGCCGACCGAGACGGGCGAATTCGATGTCCAATGCGCGGAGATCTGCGGGTTCGGGCACGGAGTGATGGCCGCGCGGGTAGTGATAGCCGACACGGAAACACACGCAGCGTGGGTGGCGGAGAACACGCCGGCGACGGCGGCGGCAGCAGCAGTGCCGATCGGGGCAGCGATGTCGGTGACGGCGGCGGCAGCACCCGCGCCGGCCCGAAACGGCCACGGCGGGCACTAGCGATGAAGATACGGAGAGCCGAGAGAGATGGTTGAGCCTGCGGTCGATCTGACACACGGACATGGCCACGACGACCATGCCCACCATGGTCCCCAGGGCTGGCTGAAGTACCTGTGGTCCACGGATCACAAGGTCATCGCCATGCAGTACATGTTCACGGGCATGTTCATGGCGCTGATCGGCGGCTTCATGGCGTACGTCTTCCGGATGCAGCTCGCCTTCCCCGGAATCGACGTGCCGGGCTTCGGCGCGGTCTCGCCGGGCGAGTACAACGCGCTGGTAACCAATCACGGCACCATCATGATCTTCTGGGTGGCGATGCCGGTGCTGCTCGCCGCTTTCGGGAACTACCTGATTCCGCTCATGATCGGGGCGGACGACATGGTATTCCCCAAGATCAACCGCCTATCCTTCCAGGTCTTCTTCGTCAGCACCATCGTCATCCTGGCGTCGCTCTTCGTTTCCGGCGGCGGCTTCGCGGGCGCCTGGACCGCCTATCCACCCCTGTCGGCGGACTCGACCTACAACCTCACGCCACTGGGGAGTACCCTGTGGGTCATTGGGGTGGGGCTGGAATTCGTGGCATTCCTGTTGGGCGGGATCAACTTCATTACCACGCTGATGAACTCCCGGGCACCGGGGATGCGGGCGTTCGATGTCCCGATTGTCGTGTGGATGATCGTGGTGGCGAGCATCCTCTTCATGCTGTCGGTGGGTCCGCTGCTGGCGGGCGCGATCATGCTGATCTTCGACCAGACGATCGGCACCGGCTTCTTCAACCCGGCGACCGGCGGCGACCCGATCCTGTGGCAGCACCTCTTCTGGTTCTTCGGGCACCCGGAGGTGTACGTCGTGCTGCTGCCCGCGATGGGCGTGGTGGTCGAGATCATCACCACGTTCGCGCGCAAGAAGCTCTTCGCCTACCGCACGGTCATCTTCACGATCGTCGCCACCGGCGTGTTGAGCTTCTTCGTGTGGGCGCACCACCAGTTCATCGCCGGGATCGACCCGCGCATGGCGAACATCTTCACGATCACGACGCTGCTCATCTCGGTCCCCATCGCGGAGCTGTGCTTCATCTACATTGCCACGCTCTACGGGGGCTCGATCCGGCTGACCACGCCCATGCTGTGGGCGCTCGCCTTCGTGGCCGAGTTCCTGATCGGCGGCGTCACCGGGATCTTCCTGGGGGCGGCCGGCGCGGACATCTACTTCCACGACACCTACTTCGTGCTCGCGCACTTCCACTACACGTTCTTCCCGATCGCCATCATAGGAACCTTTGCGGCCTTCACCTACTGGTTCCCCAAGATGTTCGGGAAGATGATGGACGAGCGCCTGGGCAAGTGGCACTTCTGGCTGACCATCATCCCCTTCAACGTGATCTTCATCCCGCTCTTCGTGCTGGGGATGGGCGGCCAGCACCGCCGGATCTACAACTACAACCAGTTCCCCGATCTCGCCGGCGGGCTTTTCCAGGACATGCGGCAGCTCGCGACCTACGCTCTGCTGGTCATGCTCGCGGCCCAGTTCATCTTCTTCTACAACTGCTTCAAGACGGCGCGCTGGGGACGCAGGGCGTCCAAGAACCCCTGGAAGGCCAACTCGCTGGAGTGGACCACCGAGTCGCCGCCGCCGCACGGCAACTGGCACCCCCTGCGGATGCCGGTCGTCTACCGGGGGCCCTACGAGTACAGCGTGCCCGACCGTGAGGACGATTACTGGCCGCAGAACGAACCCGACGGCGCGCCGCTCCAGGTCGTTGACGACGATGACGGGGAGCAGAGCCGATGAGGCCCATCGCGACCAGCCGCGCCGCCACCGGCACCGAAACCGGCAAGCTCGCCGTGTGGTGGGTGCTGGCCTCCGAGGTGGTGATTTTCGGCGGGCTGCTGGCGTCCTACGTCATGTTCCGCCTTGGCCACCCCGAGTGGGCCGACGCCGCGGCGGTCACGAACACCCAGATCGGCGCCTTCAACACCTTCGTGCTGCTCACTTCGAGCCTCACGGCGGTGCTGGCGCACCAGGCCGCCGAACGGGGCGACGGCAAGAGGGCCGCGATGTTCCTGTACATCACCATCGGGGGCGCGGCCACCTTTCTCGGCGTCAAAACCTACGAGTGGTGGTACGAGATCAGCCACGGCTACACGATCACGTCGAACGGCTTCTGGGCGTTCTACTACACCGCCGCCGGCCTGCACGCTTTCCACGTGATTGCGGGTGCGGTGATCATGGCCTTCGTGGCCCGGGACGCCGCCAAGGGCCTCCAGCTCCACCGCGTCGAGCTGATCGGAATCTACTGGCACTTCGTCGACATCGTGTGGATCTTCCTGTTCCCTCTGCTCTACATCGCGAAATAGCCCATGGCCGGTCACTCGGAAGACAAGGGACTCTTCGGCAACCACTACGTGAGGGTCTACGCGCTGCTGCTGGTTCTGCTGGCGGTGAGCATCGTGGGTCCGATGGTGGGCGAACGGCTGAACCGGCCGGTCGACGTGCTCGGGATGCAGTTCAGTCTCGGAATCGTGATCACGCTGGTGACGGCGTTCGGGATCGCGGTCGTCAAGGCGTGGCTCGTCATCAAGAACTTCATGCACCTCACGATCGAACGGGTGGTGCCGAAGCTCTTCCTGGCGGCGTCGGTGCTGCTGCTGGCGCTCTTCTGGGGCGGCGTGGCGCCGGACGTGCAGAATCTCGAGGGGCGGATGTGGGTGAATGACGCGGCGAAGGAGGCGGTCGCGCGCGGGATTCCCTCGGAGGACCACGGGGATGATGAGTACGCGGATGCGGGTGACCACGCGGAGGAAGACGACCACGCCGAGGATGTGGCGCACGCGAGCCTCGTTCCGACGAGCAAGTCCAACGACAATCTGCTGGCCGGCGGCTACAACTTCACCCACGGCGCCTTCTGGTCGGTGGTGGTGCTGGTGGCGATCGGGACCAACGCGGTTGCGATCATCCTCTCGATCGGCCTGGTGCTGCTGGTCCTTGAGATGCTGAGCAGGATCCCGATGCTGCAGCGCATTGTTGCGCCCGTTCTGGGGCTCGTCGACCGGCTGCCGGGGATTGGCCGGATCCGGAGGTTCCTGGCTACCGAGGACGCTTGACGGTGGCGGCGCGGGCCTCGATCATTCCGTTCCGGCCCAGACCCCGGAAGCGGAAGAAGCTGGTGTCGGACGCCGTGCTCGGCATGCTCCTCTTCGTCTTCGTCGAGATCATGCTGTTTGCCGGGTTCATCTCGGCGTTCGTGATCATCAAGGCGCGCGCCATCGGCTCGGTGTGGCCCCCTCCGAACCAGCCGCGGCTGCCCTTCGAGGAGACGGCGGTCAACACGACTGCGCTGATCGCGAGCGGGGTCGTGTTGCTGATCGCGCACCGGATGTTCCTGAAGGGGAACGAGTCCGTGCGCCGGCTGCTGGTCGCGGCGACGCTGCTCGGCGGGATGTTCGTGGGGCTGCAGGGAGTGGAGTGGCTGGCGCTGATCCGCGAGGGGCTGACCATCACGTCGTCGACCTACGGCGCGCTGTTCTACACGGTCATCGGGGCGCACGCGACGCACGCGGTGGCCGCGATCCTCGCGCTGGCGTGGGCGACGCTGCGGCTGGCTCGGGGCACGCTGACCCGGGACGTGCTTTCCGCGGTCGCCATCTTCTGGTACTTTGTGGTGTTGGTGTGGCCTTTCCTGTACTTCGTGGTCTACCTGTAGGAGTTGATGGTGAAGATGCTCAGAGGCAGCCGTGAGGCGCGAACCCGCAGCGTGGATGCGCCGACCCGGACAGGTCGCCGAGTCGCGCTTACCGTGGCCTCGCTCGTCCTGGTGCTTCTGGCGGTTTTCCCGGATGTGGCCCACGCCTGTCCCGTGTGTTTCGACCGGGACGACGAGGCGCGGATCGCGTTTCTCGCGACCACGGGGCTGTTGACGCTGCTGCCGCTGGGACTCGTGGTGGGGACGGGGATGTGGTTGCGGCGGCGGGCGCGGGAGTTGGAGGAGGAGGAGCGGGGGGAGGGGTAGGGTCGCGGGCGGGACCCGTGGGACCCGACATCATGCAACCCGGCCTTGCTATCCGGGCCAGAAGTGTTAACGTTTGTCTTACCCTAGGAGCCCGGATGGCACCAGAGACCCCACAGTGCGACCCCCGGAATATGAAGGCCAGAGAGTCACGATCAGCTGCATGGTTCGACCGAGCGGCCGATGTCCGGCAGGTCGCTTTCTGGACCAGTTGACCGACGCCGAGCGGACCAGAGTGGACGTGATTTTTCAACGGCTCGGGGACCATGGACGGCTTCACAATGCCACCAAATTCAAGAAGGTGGGAGACGACATCTGGGCGATCAAGAGCGGGCAGATCAGGATCTTCTGCTTCTGGAGCCCCAGCGGCCACCTGATCCTGGCGTTCGGACTCCGCAAGAAATCGAATCGGCACAGGCGGAAGGACATTGCCCGGGCGATCAGCATGAGGGCCGAGTTCCTGAACCGGATCCAGCGAGAAGGATGAGAATGGCCAACGAGACATGGATTGAGAGGCAGACCCGCACCCCGGAGGCTCGGAGGCGGTACGAGCAGGAGCGGTTGATTCTGTGGACGACGGAAGCGATCTGCGAGGCGATGGAGAAGCGTGGTGTCAACCACGCCGCCATCGCCGGGAAGCTGGGCACCAGTCGGGCGAACGTCACGCAGCTCCTCAGCGGATCGCGGAACATGACGCTGCGTAGTCTCGCCGCCCTGGCGCACGCTTGTGGCATGCGGGCGGAGATCGGCCTGGAGAAGCTGACGGATTCCGTGTTCGCTCCGATCGAGGAGTACACGATCGCGGTCGTGGGCACTGATGGCCGCTTTCGGCCTGCGGAGTCCGAGCCAGAACTTCCTATCGACACAACGGTACTAGCTCAACCTCGAGCGGACCGGAGCAGAGCCGCAGCCTCCAATGACCTGGCCCTGGCGGCGTAGGGACCCCTCATGGCCACAAACCTGGAACGCGCCAGCCTGATCTCTCGTAGCGTGCAGATTGAGTCGGTAACACTCATCCAAGTATCGATGGACGCGAGCCTGGATCCGACGGAACCGCCTCGGGAGTTGCGACTCGGACAGCAATTCCGTTGCCGATACGAGACCAGGGAGGCGCAGCGCGACCAGCTCTTCGTCTACGTGAGCCTACTGTTCGACGCGAGCGCAACCTCGCTGGAACCCTCCGAGAGTCGGGTGGTCGATCTGAGTGCGACGTTCCTGGCCACCTATCGTATCGACGGAGCCGCGTCCTTTCCCGAGGACGCCCTTCAGCACTTCGCCGACCTGAACGGGACCTTCAACGTCTGGCCCTACTGGCGCGAGCTGGTGCATACATTCACGGGCCGGGCCGGACTGAGCGGCATCGTTGTGCCCGTGTTCAAGCCATCGGTGCGACCCGTGCCTACCCAGGAGGAACTCACGCTGGAGCAACACGGTGAGCCTCCCGCGCTGCCCAAGTCCTCGGCTGCGCCGGGATGACCGCAGTGGGACGGACTCCTGGTGCTTGCGCTTTGCCTTCCATGACAGCAAACTACTTGCATGGGCATTCAGATCACCATCCGGGGCGTTCCCGAAGACGTGCGCGACGAGTTGGCCGCGCGAGCAGCGTCCTCGCGCCTCTCGATGCAGGAGTATCTGCGACGAGAGCTTGAGAGGATCGTCGCGCGCCCATCCGTCTCTCGCTGGCTGGAGGATGTCCACGCACGCAAGGAGGCCGCAGGGACGCGGGTGTCCGCGTGCAGCATTCTTGCCGCTCGTGACGCGGACCGCCGGTGACAGTGGTGACAGTCGTCGTCGACGCGACCGTGATGGTCGCAGCGCTGGTGGACTCGGGTCCCGACGGCCAGTGGGCCGAGTCGGTGGTAGGCGAGAACGCGCTTGCCGCGCCGGAGTTGGTCCTGGTCGAAGCGACGAACATCCTCGGGCGCCTGGAGC
>JAPOOQ010000542.1 GCA_026713345.1 Gemmatimonadota bacterium
ATGCGCGTTCGAGTGGCGATTCCCCCTCGATGAGCTCGTTCGGTTCCTGCAGCCAATGGCGGGCTGCGGGTGCATCACCCTGCATCAGTTCGTAGGCGTTCGCTACCAGCCGGGCCACACGTACAAGCCGGTCCGATTCCGCGGGTTTCAGCGCGCGCGCGTCTCTCCGGCGGGAGAATGTGGTGCGTGAAAGGCCGATGACTTCGCCGAGCGCGAGCCGTCCCACGCCTGCCGCCGCGGCCACTTCATCCAGCATCTTGAACGGCAGGCCGCGGCGCACCAGGTCCACGGCCCCCTCGCGGACGAGGAGGGGCGCCAGCGTTTGTCGGATGCCTGGAGGTGGGTAGTTCATCGCTTCTCCATGGAGTACCCAAATGGAATATTGAAAGTATCCGTTTGGGTTGCATCCGGCAAGAATCCCGCGGAAAGCCCGGTTTGGCCGGAACGAACCGCCCCTACCCCTGGAACGAATTCGCCATCCGGTCGAGGAACTCGCGCTCATCGCTGGTCAGCGCCTGGACCCCCAGCTTGACAGCCTTGCGCAGCAGTTGCTCCAGCTCTTCCCGGTTGATCTCGTGGAGGCGTTCGCGCGGGATCGCTTCCCAGCGGCGGATCATCTCGCTGTCCTGCACGGGAGAAGCCTTCTGGCGGCGGACGGTCGGCTTGACCACCCGGCGGTGGCGCCGGCGCTCCCAGCTGCGGAGGAAGATCCACCCGGCCACCAGTCCGCCCAGGTGGGCGAAGTGGGCGATCCCGTCCTGGGCGCCCGTGACTCCGAAGAAGAGGCTGGAACCCACCATGAAGAGCGCCAGGATCCGCGCCTGGACGGGCAGGATGCCCCAGATGTAGATGTTCTCGCGGGGCCAGTAGCGGGCGAAGCCGACGACCACGCCGAAGATCGCACCCGACGCGCCGACCACCATGGCACCGGGGGCGAGGGCGAAGGTGAGGATCGCGCCGCCAACCGCAGATGCCAGATAGAACCAGATGAAGGTCTTGCTCCCCAACCGCTCTTCCAGCCTCGGGCCGAAGAAGAACAGCATGAGCATGTTGAAGAACAGATGCATCCAGCCGCCGTGCAGGAAGGCGTAGGTGACCAGCGTCCAGGGCCGCAGCAGGATCAGCTGCGGGACGAAGCCGAAGTCGTTGAACACCGCCGGACTGACGCGCGAGAAAAGGAAGATGATGACGTTCGCGACGAGGAGCTTCTGCACCCACGGGGACATCAGCATGGTGGGACCCCGCGCCGCGAGGGGAACGCCGCTGGTGCCGGGCTGGCGCCGCGTATGTTGCCCCGCTCTCCTGTCGTCACGCTCGTCATGGTCTCTGGAATGTACGGGAATCCGGGATCGGGGCGGTAGCCGCGGCGCGTGCGGCCATCTCGGAGGGGAGCAGCGCCGCGTGGATGAAGGAGTGGACGGGCGTGGGGACTCCCGCTTCCGCGCCCATGCGCACCGCCGCGCCGTTCCAGGCGTCCAGTTCGGAGGGGATGCCGGCCGCGATGTCGCGTTGCAGGGACGAGGTGCCCTCCGGGGGGAAGGAGTCGAAGATCTCCAGCGCGTGGTCGACTGCGTCGGGCGGGAGCGTGACGTTCCGCGCGGCGGCGATGGTCGCGATCTCCTCCATGGCGCGCCGCAGAAGGTCGCGGCTTGCGGGACACTCGCGCACCGGGCCAAGGGGCATGCGGCACACCGCGCAGACGCCGCCCAGGGAGCACACGAAGAGGAACTTGTGCCATAGCGCGGCGTCGATGTCGAGGGGGATCTCGGCGTGGACGCCCGCTTGCGCCAGGGCCGCGACGAGCGCTTTGGCCCGGGCGGACGCGCCGCCGTCCCACTCGGCCAGCGCCACGTACGGGTCCACCCCGACGTGCCGGATCACGCCCGGAGCCGCGACCTCGCTGATGATCCGCGTGAGGCCCTTGCCCATGCGCTCCCGCCCGACCGCGGGGAGGAGGGCCTCGTGGGCGTCGACGCCGTTGAGGAGCGGCACGACGAGGGTGGCCGCGCCGAGGAGGGGGCCGATCCCAGCACAAACGGCGGGAGTGTGCAGCGACTTCACCGCGACGATCACCGCGTCGACGGGCCCGATCTCGGCGGGATCGGCGGTGGCGGGGGGGTTCGCGCAAAAGTCGCCGCCGGGGGTGCGGACGAGGAGGCCGCGCGAGCGGATGGCGTCGAGGTGGCGCCCGCGCGCGATCAACGCGACATCGTGGCCGGCGCGGGCCAGCACGCCCCCGAAGTACCCGCCGACTCCCCCGGCACCGTAGATGGCAATTCTCATGGCCGCGAAGTTAGGGTGATTGGAGGCGGACTCAAGTCCCTGGGGAGGGTTGGCCGTCGCCTGCCGGTATCGCACCGGGTTGGTGCGAAGCTCCAGGGGCGGGTCCCAAAATGGCCCATGGAGGTACGAAAATGGTGATCAGGGACATGCGCATCCCACGCATTAGGCCGCAGCGTGTTTCAGCTTCGCGCTCAGAGCCATTCCTTGTGAACGCTGTCGTTGCATGCGCCTTCGTTGCTTGCACCAGTGCCTTCGCCCCCCTCGCCGCCCAGACCCCCGAGCAGCGCTACACCGACTGGGCGCGGCCCGACTTCCGCCCCCAGGAGTATGAGTACCGTCGCGGCCGCACGATCGACGGACTGATCGGCACCGGCGGCGGACTTCTCCTCGTGCCCTCCTCCGACGGCAGAACCCACGGCGGCACCTTCCGCCAACTCGAGGACTTCTGGTACCTGACCGGGCTGGAAATCCCGCAAGCGATGCTGGTGCTCGACGCCGACCGGAGGCGCACGCTCCTGTTCATGCCCGCCCGCGATCCCCGCTTCGAGAATCCGGGCAGGCCGAACGACTTCCCGGGCCGTCCGCTGCTGGAGGACTACCAGCTGCGCAGCATCGCAGGCGTCGACGAATACCGGGACATCGCCGAACTCGACCCATACGTGCGTGAACGGCTGGCGGAGGGAGCCGTCCTGCGTGTCAACGCGGGCACCGCCGGGCCGGTACCGACGCCCGTCGTGCCGCTGATCGGGGGTCTCGACGCGACCGACGCCCTCATCCACCGTCTGCGGTCCGACTACCCCCGGGCCGAGCTGCGCAATGCCTACGAAGTCGTGGCCCGCATGCGCATGGTGAAGACCCCCGCCGAGATCCAGCGCATGCGCGCTGCCGCCGATGCCACGATGTTCGCGATCCGCGTCGCTGCGGACCGGATCCGGGTCGGTGTCGAAGAGCGAACCCTGCAGGGAGAATTCGAGCGCAGCTGCCGCACCTTCGGCGCCCAGTCGATCCCCTTCACTCCGATCGTCAAGTCGGGACCGAACAGCCTGTGGCCCTGGCGGATCCTGGCCGCCCACTACAACCGCCGCAACCGCGCCATGCGCGACGGCGAGCTGGTCATCTTCGACGTCGGATGCGAGCTGGACGGCTACATCAGCGACGTCGGCCGCACCTTCCCGGTCAGCGGTCGGTTCTCGGACATCCAGCGCGAGAAGCTGCTCGTCAGCACCCGCGCCGCCGAGGCCGTCATAGCGGCCGTGCGCCCGGGGGTGACGCTGCGCGAGCTCACTCAGGTCGCCTACGACGCGATTCCCGACGACGAGGAACCGTACATGCAGACCCCGTCGTTCTTCGGCCACCACATCGGCCTCTCGGCGGGCGACCCCGCGCCCCTCGACGAGCCGCTCGCGCCCGGGATGGTCTTCACGGTGGAGCCGTGGTACTACAACCACGACATCGGTGTGTCGGTGTTCGTCGAGGAGGTGGTGCTGGTGACGGAGGACGGGGTGGAGGTGCTGACGGAGGCGCTGCCAAGGTCGCCCGAGGGGCTGGAGGAGCTGATTCGGTAGGTCCGGGACGGGGAACAGCAACTACCCGGGCGATGAGATGGTTTGCCCACCACCCCCCACCACCTCCCCCAGCACGGCCACCGCCTCATCCAGCTGCTCCCCGGTCACGTACGGCGCCGGCCCCAGGCGCAGCACGCGGCCACGATAGTCCGCGTAGACGCCATGCCCACGCACATTGCAGCAAATCTCCCCGGCGACGGGCGTCTCCATGGTCAGGAAGCCACCACGCTGCGACAGCCGCACGGCACGGTCCCGGCTCAGCACGCGCGGATCCAGGTCCAGCGCGTCCACCCCCGCCGCCAACCGCCGGATCTGCGCGAGGCTCGCATCCCGAAGCCGGTCCACCGTGAGCCCCTGCTCGTGGAAGAACCGGAAAACAGCCGCCGCGCGGTAATGGCTCACCGGATCATACGTGGAACCGGCGAAGCGAACATCGCCCTTGCCGTACATCACGTGCCGCCGCGCGCCCTTATCGTCACCCGCGTCCTCATCGCCACCCGCCCCCGCCAGCGCCCCAAACTCCGCAAACCACCCCGTCAGCACCGGCCGCAGCCCGCAGTCCCGCGGGAACCTCAGAAAGCAATTCCCTTCGCCCAACTGGCAGTACTTGTACCCGCCCCCCATCACGAACGCGTTCCCCAGCCCCATCTCAACCACCGAAAACGGCACGGCGTTGAGCGAATGGTAGGCGTCAACGAGCAGTTCCGCGCCCACCCGGGCGCACGCCGCGGCGATGTCATCCAACCCCCCCACGATCCGCGCGTCACGGAAGAGCACGGACGACACCAGCACCGCCGCGGTCCGGTCGTCCACCGCGCGGATGACCCGTTCAGCCATGGAATCGCCCCTGGCTCCAGTCGACTGCACGCCGCCCGTGTCTCCCTGGCCCCCCACCCGCACCACCTCAATCCCTTCCTCCTCCAGCCGGTCCAACTGCCGCCGAATCGTGTAGAATTCTCCGTCGGTGGTCACCAGCCGCGGCCGCTCCCGCAGCGGCAGCGCCGACAGGAACCGGATCAGCAGCTCATGCGTGTTCTGCCCGAGCGCGATATGCCCGTCCGGATCGTCCAGCAACCGCCGGTACCCGGCCCGCACCTCGTCGGCCACTTCGAAGGCCCGGCCCCATTTGTCGTCGACCATCTCGGCAGCATCCAGCCACGCCTGCTGCTGCGCCGCGAAGGCCACATCCGGCCACGCCTGGTGGGAATGCCCGGTGAGCAGCACCCGCTCCGACACCCGAAAGCGCGAGTAGTGGCGCGCAAGCTCCTCGGGCGCGATGGCGCTGCTCTCGTCGCCCCCGCCCCCGCTCACAGAGACGACCTGATCTCCCACAGATCGGGAAATGCGGGGTGCAGCGTGGTCACCAGGTAGGCCACGCCCGCGCTGTCGCCCGTGCCGGGTTTATTGCCGATCGTCCGCTCGACCATCTTGACGTGCCGGTAGCGCCACTCCTGGAACCCCTCATCCAGGTCCACAAGCCGTTCGCAGAGGTTCACCGCCTCCGGGTCCGAACGGTACAGGCCGATCAGGACCTTCTGGACTTCGGGGTCGGGCTCCACCGGTCTGGTCACATCCCGGTCCAGCGCCCGCTGCGGAATGGCGCACCCCCTGGCGGCCAGGAAACGCAGGAAGGCGTCCCAGAGCGACGGCTCGTTCAGTCTCCGCTCCAGCCGCCGGTGTTCGTCCGGGTCCGGAAACGTCTTGAGGTACCTGGCCCGCTTCATCCCCAGCGCGAACTCCAGCTCCCTGAACTGCGCGGACTGGAATCCGCTGGCGGTTTCGAGCCGGTCGCGGAAGGACTCGAACTCGATGGGCGTCATCGTCTCCAGGATGTCGAGCTGGCCCACCAGCACCTTCATGATGGATCGCACGCGCTTGAGGGTCGCGGCGGCCCGGGCGCCTTCGCCGCCGATGAAGAGACCCCGTGCATGGTCAAGTTCGTGCAGCGAGGCCTTGAACCACAGCTCGTGGACCTGGTGGACGATGATGAAGAGCATCTCGTCGTGCTCCGGCGGGTCGGAGAGCGGCCTCTGCAGCGACAGCAGCTCCGGGAGCATCGCAAAGTACTGGTAGTTCATTGGTGCTGTGTCGTCATTCATCTGTGGCATCCGGCCCGTATGCGCCCGCGGCGGCCCCGAACCGCGGCGTGTAGGTGTTCAGAGTCTCGTACTGGGGCGGCCATGGAAGTGGATACCCCAGGGCGTGTGCGGCGTGCCGGGTCCAGTATGGATCCCAGAGGTGGGCGCGCGCCATGAGGCACAGGTCCGCGCGCCCCGCCGCGATAATCCCGTTTACGTCCTCGAAGGACGAGATGTTACCCACGGCCATCGTGGCGATCCCGACTTCGTGGCGGATCCTGTCCGCGAACGGCGTCTGGAACTGCCGCCCGTAGCGGGGACGCTGGTAGGGGACCGTCTGCCCGGTCGAAACATCCACGATGTCGCACCCGTGGGACTTGAGCGCCCGCGCGATCTCGACCGCGTCTTCTGGCTCCTTGCCGCCCGGCCACCAGTCCACCGCCGACAGCCGCACCGAGAGCGGTTTTTCGTCCGGCCACAGCTCCCGCACGGCCGAGACGACCCGCAGCGGGAAGCGCAGCCGGTTCACCAGGCTCCCGCCGTACCGGTCGGTGCGCACGTTGGTCAGGGGGGACAGGAAGCTGGCCAGCAGGTACCCGTGCGCCATGTGGATCTCGACGATGTCGAAGCCGGCCTCGACCGCCATCTCCGTGGAGCGTTCAAAGTCGCGCACGAGAGCGTCCATGCCCGCTTCGTCCAGCTCCACCGGGACCGGGCTGTGTTCGAAAAACCCGATCGGCGACGCCGACACGATGGGCCAGCCGCCGTCTTCCAGGGGCTCGTTGGGGCCTTCCCAGTCCAGTCGGGTGGCTCCCTTGCGCCCCGCGTGGCCGAGCTGGATGCCGATCCTGGCGCTTGTGAAACGATTCACAAACCCCACCAGCCGCCGCCAAACGGTGACGTGTTCCGCCATGTACAGGCCCGCGCAACCGTGTGAGATGCGCCCGTCCCGCCCGATCGCGGTCATCTCCGCCATGACGAGCCCCGCGCCGCCCACCGCCCGCGAACCGAGGTTGACCAGGTGCCAGTCGTCGATCCGGCCGTCGGCGGCGGAGTACTGGCACATGGCCGAGACGCCCACCCGGTTGCGGAGAACCAGATCGCGCAGGCGGAAGGGGGTGAAGAGGGGGGGCGGGGGTGGGCGCGGCGCTGCATGCGCGGCCGCAGGGAGCTCGTCGGGCTCCACCCGTTCGATTCCCAGCGCCGCTTCGTTCTCCGCAATGCTGACGCCGGACTGCTCTTCGGCCTCGCGCGCCACCCACCGGTCGACCCGGTCGACGAACCCGGGGTCGCGCTCCCGCAGGTTCTCGTGCGAGATGCGCAGGCTGCGCGTCAGCAGCGAGAACGCGAACTGGGTGGGCTCGAGACGGAAGTAGCGCTCGGTGTCCTCGAACCATTGGAGACTGGCGTGCGCCGCCCTCTGCAGCGACTCCACCGGACGGCGGCGCACGTCTTCGTAGGCGGCCAGGGCCGTGGCCAGATCCGTCGCCGTCGGCCTTGCTCCCGCGCCTGGCGTTCCCCCGGAAGTCGCCGTCTCCATCGCACGCGCAAGCGCAATTGCGTCCAGCATCGCCAACCGCGTCCCCGAGCCCACCGAGAAGTGCGCCGTGTGCGCCGCATCCCCGATCAGCACCACGTTCCCCGCCGACCAGCGCCGGTTGACGACCGTCGGAAACTGCCGCCACACCGACCGATTGCGTATGAGCGGGTGCCCGTCCAGTTCGTCCGCAAAGAGACGCGACAGGAAGCGCGCCGTCTCCTCTTCGCTGGCCGCGTCCATCCCCGCGCGCCGCCAGGTCCGTTCGGTGGCCTCGACGATGAAGGTGGACTTGCCGCTCGCGTCGTACTGGTAGGCGTGCACGCGCCACAGCCCGTGCTCGTCCTCGCGGAAGTGGAAGGTGAAGGCGGGGAAGGGCCGCGTCGTGCCCAGCCAGACGAAGCGGTTCGGCCGCAGGTCGACCGCCGGCTCGAAGGTCTCCGCGAAGCGTTCGCGGACCGTGCTGTTGATCCCGTCGGCGCCGATCACGAGGTCGGCGTCCAGGTGGGCCGCTGCGACATCCGCCTCGAAGTGCAGGCCGACCCCCACCTCGCGGCAGCGGCGTTGCAGCAGCAACAGCAGCGCCCGCCGCGACAGCCCCGCGAAGCCGTGCCCCGTCGACTGCAGCAGCTCGCCCTGGTAGTGGATGTGGATGCCGTCCCAGTGGTAGAAGCGCTCCTCGATCGCGCGCAGCGTTGGCGGGTCGGCTTCGGCCACCTCCTCCAGCGTGGCGTCCGAGAAGACGACGCCGAAGCCGAAGGTATCGTCCGGGCGGTTGCGCTCGAAGACTTTGACGGTCTGCGCCGGGTCGGCCTTCTTGAGGAGCAGCGCGGCGAAGAGGCCGCCCGGGCCTCCGCCGATCACGTTGATTCTCACCGCCCCGAATCCCGCACCAGCCCCCCGCCGATGATCAGGTGCTGGATCTCCGTCGTTCCCTCGTAGATCCGGAGCGCCCGCACCGCCCGGTAGAGGCGGTCCACGGGATGATCCGCCACCACCCCGCGTCCCCCCAGAACCTGCACGGCACGGTCCACGATCCGCTGCGCCGCCTCCGTCGCGAACGACTTCGCCATCGCGGCCTCCATCGTGATCCGCTCGGCGCCGTTGTCCTTCTCCCACCCGGCCCGGTACGTCAGGAGCCGCCCCGCGGTCAGCTCCGTCGCTGACACGGCCAGCTTTTCCTGGACCAGCTGAAACGACGCCAGCGTCCGCCCGAACTGCTCCCGCCGCCGCGCGTGACGCACCGCCTCCCAAAGCGCCCGCCCCGCCATCCCGCACGCCCCCGCCGCCACCGTCGGACGCAGCCGGTCGAGCGTTGCCATCCCCACCTTGAAGCCGCCGCCCTCGTCGCCGAGCATCGCGTCCGCGCTCACCCGGCAACCCTCGAACCGGAGTTCGCCCAGCGGGTGCGGTGCGCTCATCACCTGCGCGCCCGCGAACTCGAATCCGTCCGCATCGGCAGGCACCACGAAGCACGAAATCCCGCGCGTCCCCGCCCCCGGATCCGTCGCCGCGAAAACCACATGGAAATCGGCGATCCCCGCATTCGAAATGAAGCTCTTGGCGCCATCGATCACGTATCCGTCCCCGTCGCGCACTGCCCGGGTGGTCATCGAGGCCACGTCCGACCCCGCCTCCCGCTCCGTCATCGCGAAGGCGCCCATCGCCTCGCCCGCCACCGCGCGCGCCCCCCACCCCCCGGGGTCCCGCCCCGCGATCAGCCCCGGCGTCGCGCTCAACCCCTGCAGCGCGAAGACCGCATCCGCCAGCGGCGACCACCAGGCCAGCACCTCGCGCGCCACCAGGCAGCCGCGCACGTCCCCGCCCTGGATCGGCTCGAAGAGGCCCGCCGCCCCCATCAGCCCCACCAGCTCCCGTGCCCGCACCCGCGCCTCGGCGTCGCTGTCCGGGTCGCGCCTGCCCCCGATCTCGTCGCGGCAGAACGCCCAGACCCGCTCCCGGAACTCGCGGTGCCGCGCTTCGACGAACGCCGCCACCGGGTCCAGCGACATCCCCTCGCGACTAATCAAAGCGCGGCTTCCGCTTCTCCACGAAGGCGTCGTACGCCTCGCGGAAGTTCGGGTTCAGCATGCAGGCTGCCTGCGCGCGCGCCTCCGCCTCCAGGGCGTCCTCCAGTCCCATGTGCGCCTCGCTGTTGAGCGCGTCCTTGGTGACCTGGAGCGCGAACGACGGTCCCCGGGCCAGCTTCTCGGCGAAGTCGGTTGCCGCGGCAAGCGCCTCGCCGTCCGGCACCACCCGGTTGTAGAGCCCGATCCGGTGGGCCTCCGCGGCGTCGATGAAGGCGCCGGACAGGAGCAGCTCGGTTGCGCGCCCCAGCCCGACGATCCGCGGCAAAAGCCAGGCCGCGCCCATGTCGGCGCCGGACAGCCCGACCCGCGTGAACAGGTACGCGATCCGCGCCGACTCCGCCGCGATCCGCACGTCACACGCCGTCGCGATGACCGCCCCCGCGCCCGCCACCGTCCCGTTGAGCGCCCCGACGACCGGCTGCCGGCACTGCCGGATCGCCGCGATCAGGTCGCAGGTCATGCGCGTGACCTCCAGCAGCCCCTCGAAATCGCGTTCGAAGAGCGCGCCGATGATGTCCTCGACATCGCCGCCGGTGCAGAACCCGCGGCCGGCCCCGGTGATCACGATCGCGCGCACCTCGGGCTCCGTGTCGAGCGCCCGAAAGGTGTTCCTGAGCTCGTCGTAGACCTCGAAGGTGAGCGCGTTCAGCCGCTCGGGGCGGTTCAGGGTAATCCGCGCGACGCTCGTCTCCGGATCGACGTCCAGGAGGAAGGAGCGGGGGGGTTCGAGGTTTGGGGATTTCAGGGCGGTCATGGCCGGTCCTCCGCACCATTCGGAATGCGCCTGCTCAGCGGTTCGGCAATCCACCTGGGCATGACGGCGCGCGCGGCCGCAAGCTCGTTGAGTTCTCGCTCCGAGAGCCGGGGCAGCACCGCGTCCAGGCTGTCTTCCACCGCTTCCGGGCCCAGCCATGCCAGGGCGCGAATGACCACACCCGCCATCCGGTGCGCGGCGGCCAGTTGCCATCGTGGGGCATGACGCAGATCGACTGGGTGCTTGCCGAAGGACAATCGCCGGTTGCGACGGGAGGTGAGATAGACCGAGGGAACCGGATTCTGCGTAG
>JAPOOQ010000543.1 GCA_026713345.1 Gemmatimonadota bacterium
CCCGACGGGCCTTCCCGCGGAAAGCCCATCGCTCCGTGGCCGAGATGTCACTGCGGCAGCGAATCCCTTCGGGGATGAAGGCGTGTGACGGCGCCGTTCTCTACGGGGACACGGTTCTGCTGCTCGAATGCAAGGCCACACTTCTACCCTACGGAGTCCGGGCCGAGGGAGACCTCGACATGCTGCGGCAGAAGGTCGCCAACATTTTCGGCAGGGCCGCGGAGCAGTTTGACGAAACGATTCAGGCCATAGAGGACGGATGTCTGAGAGAATGGATACCGCCGGGTACCGTGACCCGTTACCTGCCGCTGGTGGTCACCCTGGACATGATCCCCGTCGAGCCTCTCTTCCATCATACCATCGAAGAGGACATCTCCAAGCGGAATGCGCTGAGCCACGCCAAGGCGCGCCCTCTGCAGGTGCTTGCAGTATCGGAGCTCGAGCAATTGGAAGAGTACATGGCAGAGGGCGGCAGCCTCGCCGACCTTCTTCTGGAGCGAATCGAGAACGGCACCTACCGCGACAGCAGTATGAAGAACTATCTCCTGGCGAAGGGAATGCGGCATGTCCTGCGCCCTAACCGTCGGTTACGAGAACGGTTCAAGGAACTCGGCGAGCGCATGATCGCCTGGATGAGGGAGCGAGCCGGCGGGCCCTGGTAGCCGGCCCGATCACTCGGTGCGGTCATCCTCTCCGAAGAGCCTGATCGTGAACAGACCACCCTCGCACTCGATATCCGGTTCCGGTAGCCGCCGATCCGCCATCTCGTCGAAGATGCGTGCGACACCCTCGCCCTCGTCCCGCATGGCACCGATGTCGGCGAACACCCTGACGAGCATCGGGTTCCTTGTTCCGTGCGCCGGGCCGCCCTCCCGGAGGCGCTCCAGTGTAACGGGCGCGATCAGATCCCCTGGATTGGTGATCTCGACCCGGTCCTCGTAGAACCAGACTTCGGTCTCGCGGCTGGTGACCTCGTAGTCACGATGGGCAATCGCGTTGACCAGCGCCTCCTGCCACGCGAACTCCGGATACTCCGGCACCCCTTCGAAATAGAGCCCGTTGAGCCGCTCGCTCTGGCGCACCTGAGCCCCGCAAAGCGTCCTGGCTTCCTCCATGGCCATTGCCAGCGGTGGATCGGCGCGACCGACCTGAGTCACGTTGCGTTGACGTCCGTGGAGCCGCTCCTTGCCCGCGACCCGGAACACCCTGACTCCCGCCCTCGGGTGCCACTTTAGCGCCGGACGGCGAGCGAAGAGCAGGACTGCGGCATTGGTGATCTTCCACTGGCCGAGGTGTCTGTCGATCAAGCCGTAGTACTCCAGTGCCTCGTTCACAGGCCTCTTGCCCACTGGTGTCCGGTCCAGGAACCGTTTCGCAAGCTCCAGGTCAAGGTCATCGAGGGTGGCATCTGCCCGGAACCGCTGCTCATACCCCACCACCCGCAGAGCCTGCTTTCTCTGGTTGATCAGCTCCTGCGGCTCGCGCTGAACCTGCGCGCCGACCCGGAAAGGAAACCCATCGGCGATCACCATGACGGCTTCCGCGGACTGCGGCACCTCAAAGACCAGCACCTCCTTGCCGTCGACTTCTGCTCGTCCGGTTCGGCAGCGGACTTCGGGCTGAATCCGGTTCTCCGGCACGGCAAACAGTCCCTTTACCGCTTCGTCATTGTAGTCGTGGCCGCTGGGTGTGCCGTCGTCCTCTACCCCCACGAAAAGGAGGCCGCCGTCCGCGTTGGCGAACGCGGCAACCACGTCGGCGATCTTGTCCCGCAGGCTCTTCCAATTGAGCTTCCTGGGCGGATCGGAACGCCGGTCCCAAGCCGACTTGAATTCGCGGAACTGCCCTTCCCCCTGCGAGAGGGCCCGTGGGATCTCGTCGTCTCTAAGGTGCGCTGACACGGCACTTGCTCCGTTGAGGGGACCCGAAGGGCTGGGGTCACCCGGGGTGGTCCAGATGACACGTGGGACCGGTTTCCATCGGACACTTGCAGCCCGGTTCGCCCAATCAAGCTAAGTGATCGGTGGGCGGATCTCATCAATGCCCGTTTCGGGTCCGCCTGCGAACAGCCTCTGGGCTGGGCCCGGTTCCCAGGCTGGCCGCGCGCAAGCCGTCCAGCCATTCGGCCGCGTCCGCCATGCCACCAAACGTGAGCAGATGAATGTCGACGGCAAGCGCGTCCTCGTTGGCGGCCAGATGCCGCGCCAGTGCCAGCGCAATGGGAGTCGGCGACCATCTGCCCGCCAGGCGTGCGACGCCGGGCCTGCGCTTCAGCGCCCGTGCGGACGCCCCGACGCCGCAGCGGACCGCGTATCCGATCAGCGTGCGCAGCGCGACGGGCCCGGGCACCCCGATGCGAATCGGCAGCGTGCAACCGGCCTTCCTCGTCCGCGCCAACCAGTCGAGAGCGGGGGCGGGCGAGAACACGAACTGCGTCACCAGCCAGAGCTCCGAACCCGTCGCCCTGGCATATTCCGTCTTGCGCCGGAGCGCTTCATCCAGATCGGCCGGGCCGACCAGGGGATGCCCCTCTGGATACGAGGTGACGCCGAGCCGCCGGAGACCGTGCTCGGCGAGCAGCCCGGAGTCCAGCAGAGCCGGCGTATCGGGGTACGGGCCGGCGGGCAAGGCGCGGTCTCCGGCCACAAGCATCAGGGAGTTGACTCCCGTCTCCACCAGCGCGGACAGCCAGTCGCCAAGCTCGTCCGGGCTCCGCACGGAGCGCGCCGGCAGGTGCGGCACCGGCTTCATGTCCGCCGCCAGCACCCGTTCGCACGCGGCGATCGTGTCCGCCCCCCGGCCCTTCGGCGGGAACGGCACATAGACCGCGGTACCGCGCGCGAGGTGGCCGGCGAGAACTTCCGCAGGCGGCATCCGGCCCGCCAGGATCTCTACGGAGGCTCCGAGGGCCAGGTTGCGGAGCGCGGCCGTCACGCTGTCCGTCCGAATGCGGGGGTTCGCGGCGCCCTCAGATCCGCCCGCTGAGCCGCAGCCACCTCAAGTGATTGCGCACGTTGTCGTGCTCGAAGTAGGCGTCCTGCAGATGTCGCCGGCCGTCCGAGCGCAGCGCCGTGCGACCGTGCAGCACCCGGTGCCCGTCGCACAGCAGAATCTGTCCGCCCTCCAACCGGAAGGTGACCTGGGCGCCGGGTGAATTGACGCGCCTGGACAGCTCGTGGTAGGCCCCGTAGAAGTCGCCCAGCCGGGGCTCCGACAGGGGAACGGTCTGCATCTGCGCGGTGTTGAAGCGGACCAGCCTGACCTCGCCATCGCCGTCCAGCCCGACCATCGGCTTGACCGCGTAGCACTCGAATTCGTCGCTGAAGATGCGAAACGGCACCGGCACCGCGCACAGCGCGTCAAACTTGTCGGGGTGATCGCGCCGCAGTTCGTTGAGCAGGCCGAACCCGTCCACGACGACGGATTCGCCACCCTCGCACTCGTTCACCAGCATGTGCAGCGCCTGCACGTTCGGCGGCCAGGTGTAGCTGGTGAAGTCGTTGTGCGGCGCGACCGCCAGGCCCGTGTGCGCGATGTTGTATCCCTTCGGATCGACCTTGACGTTGTGGATGCGCTCGAACAGCACCTCGCGGATCGGGCCCAGACGGCTCGCCAGCTGCTCCGACGAATCCGGTTCGGTAGGGGCGTCGACGAGCACGCAGACCCCGGTCCGCAGAAACTCCTCGATCAGCTCCGCCGCCGCCTGGTCGCTCGCCAGGAAGCGCCGATAGTCGAACCTCCGCGGCTCGAATCCGCCATCCCAGTAGTGCAGTTCGATGCGGGGCAGGCTCAGAAAGCCGCGAATCTCACTCGACCGGTAGCGGGGGCGGTGTCCGTCCGGCCAGTCGATTGAGATCGCCTCGTCCTCGGATCCGGCGTGTTCGATGCCGACCTGCTGCGGCCGCAGGTCCCTGGCGACCCGGAAGAGGTGGAAGCGCTTCTCGGAAGTCTGCACGACCCGGCATTCGCTGCAGCTGCAGTTGTCGCGCAGCCAGAGGTAGGGAAGGTCGGTCCGTTCACCGCTGCTCCAGACTGCGGACAGGGCGTCGGAATTCCGGGCGACACTGCTGATCGAAAGGCGCATGGTCGATCCTCTCAGTCCGTTGTGACCGGCACCTGCGTTGCCGCGGTGGCTCCGGGCATCCGTGGGCTACGGGGTATCAGAGTGCACGCATCGTGCGTGTGTCAAGCATCGAGTCGACCGCAGGGCTCAGTTGAAGGAGAGGGGCCCCAGCCGCAACCTGTTGTTGACGACGTTGTTGTAGATCGAGCCGAAGTTGACGGTCAGGCTGATCCCCAGGCTGTAGTTGAAGCTCTGGGCCCGCTCCTTGATGTTGAGGAGGGCTTCGGCCTCGCTGAGGCCCTTGGCGGAAAGGTAGATCTGGTCCTGGACCCGGGCGATGCGTCCGTCTGCGCGGATCTCCAGCCCCCGGGCGATCCTGAAGGAGGCTTCCCCGCTCAGGGAGAGCCGGTAGAGTTCGCTGTCGTGAAGGTAGCTGGATCCGGACAGCGTCACGGAGGTGTTCCCCCAGGGCTGCCTCTGGGCGAGTTCGACTTCCATCAGCTGCTTCCACCGGACCTCGGAGCTTTCTCCGTAGATGGTCTCCTCGTTGTAGCGCTGGTACGAGGGACCGACCTGGTACAGGACGGTGAGGGCGCGCCGCGTCGCCTCCTCGTAGGGGAAGAAGCTGTACTCCAGAGCGGGGGAGAATTGGGCCCGCACCTTCTGGTTCAGGCGCCGGTGCGTGCGGACCTGGCTCTGCACCCCGACGGACCAGTGGTCCGCGAGCGCATACCCCACGAAATGGTCGGTCCCGTATGCGCGGAAGTCGTCAAG
>JAPOOQ010000544.1 GCA_026713345.1 Gemmatimonadota bacterium
CCGCCGCGCAGGCGCACCCACGACCCGCCCCCGTCGAGCGTCGCGAACAGCCCGAACTCGGTCCCCAGGAAGAGCAGATCCGCATCGACGTGGTCCTCCACCAGCGTCCAGCTCGACTGCCCGTCGGGCACGTCCCCCGTGATGTTCGTCCAGCTCCCGCCCCGGTTGTCGCTCCGTACCACATACGGCCGGAAGTCCCCCTCCTTGTGGTTGTTGAAGACGGCGTAGACCCGGTCCGGGGCATGCCGTGAGGCCACCACGTCGGCCACATACGCCATCGCCGGCACCCCCGCGAACTCCTCCTCGCGGCGCCACTCCCCGCCCCCGTCCTCGCTCACCTGCACCAGCCCGTCATCCGTTCCCACGTACAGCAGCCCCTCGACCAGCGGCGACTCGTCGAGCGCCACGATCGTCCCGTACGGCGACGTGAACACGTTCTTCCACACCGCCTCGGGCGGCCAGATCCGGCCCATCACGGGCCGCTGGTTGCGGTCGAGCCCCCGGCTCAGATCCCCGCTCACCGCCGTCCACGTCTCGGCTCGGTCGTCCGAGCGAAACAGCTTCTGGGCCGCGAAGTAGATCCGCCGCGAGTCGTGCGGGCTGATGATCAGCGGCGAGTCCCAGTGCCAGCGCAGCGCCCCCTCCCCCGCCTCCGGCTGCGGCTGGATGTCCAGCTCTTCCCCGCTCGCCCGGTCGTAGCGCACGATCCCCGCGTACTGGGACTGCGTGTAGACGATATTCGGGTCCTCCGGATCGACGCGCGCCTGAAAGCCGTCGCCCCCGTGGGTGATAAACCAGTCGCTGTTGCGGATCCCGTGCACGTTGTCGGTGCGCGACGGCCCGCCCACCGACGAGTTGTCCTGCGTGCCCCCGTACACCGTGTAGAAGGGCGCCTTGTTGTCGATGCCCACCCGGTAGAACTGCATCAGTGGCATGTTCCCCGACACGTAGCGCCACGTCCGCGTGCGGTCGAAGGTCTCGTAGAGGCCCCCGTCGGTGCCGACCAGCATGTAGTCCGGGTCGTCCGGATCGAAGACGATCGCGTGGTTGTCCACGTGCCGGAAGCGCGAGTTGACGCGCTCGAAGGTGCGCCCCCCGTCCTCGGTGACGTGGATGAAGACGTCCACCGCGTAGACCCGGTCCATCCTGTGCGGATCGGGGTAGAGTTCGCCGTAGTACTGCGGGTCGACGACGATGTAGTCCGACATGCGCACCCACGTTTCGCCCCGGTCCGGCGACCGGTAGAAGCCGCTGCGGTCCTCGGTGGCGGCGGCATTGGCGTAGAGGACATCGGGGTCGATCGGGGAGACGCCCAGGCCGATCCGCCCGAGGTCGCCGGAGGGCAGCCCGCCCGTGATGTCGCGCCAGCTGTCGCCGCCGTCGGTGCTCTTCCAGACGCCGGACTCGGGGCCACCCGCGACGAGGATTCCAACGTGCCGGCGGCGCTGAAAGGCCACTGCGTAGAGCACGTCCGGATCGCGCGGGTCCAGGTGCACGTCGGCGATGCCGGTGTTGTCGCTCAGCTCCAGCACGGGGAACCAGCTGTCGCCGCCGTCGGTCGTCTTGAAGAGGCCGCGGTCACCGCCGGGGGCCCAAAGGCCGCCCATCGCCGCCGCGTACACCACGTCCGGGTCGCTCGGGTCGATCAGGATCCTGCCGATGTGCTCCGACGTGTGGAGCCCTGTGTTCCTCCAGCTGCGCCCGCCGTCCAGGCTCTTGTAGACGCCGTCGCCCCAACCCACGCTGCGCTGGCTCGTGTTCTCGCCGGTGCCGAGCCAGATCACGTTGGAGTCGGTCGGGTCGATCGCGATCGCCCCGGTGGAGCAGGCCGGTTGGTTGTCGAAGATGGGCGTCCAGGTGGTGCCCCGGTTCTCGGTCTTCCAGACGTTCGACGAAGAGGTGGCGACGTACCACACGCTCCGGTTCGTGGGATCGACGGCGATGTCGGCGATCCTGCCGGACATGAAGGCCGGGCCGATGCCGCGGAGCTCCAGCGCGGAGAGGAAGCCGGTGGTGATGGCGGGGGGCTGGGGCTGGGCTCGGAGTGAAGCGGACTCGGCACAAAGGACAGCGAGTACCAGGGCGATGGACGATGCAGTTGCGGAGAGTCTCATTCGTGTTCTCGGATGGCAGCGGGGTCGGAAGGCGGACGACAGTTAGCAGGATGCTCCCGGCACCGCGGCGGCGCAATCACCCCAGCTCCCGGAACGCCCCGCGCAGCCCGGTTTCTCTTCGCACCAGCCACGCGTCAATGCTCAGGTGGTCTTCCTGGAACATCGCCATCGCGAGCACCAGCAGCACGACGCGCGGGATGACGTGGGTATTGAACGCGTACAGCGGGTCGGCGACGAGGTGCCCGAAGGTGACGACCACCAGCACGGCACCCAGGCCGAGCGCGGCCGGGAAACGCTGCCAGCCGACGACCATGAGGGCGCCGCACAGGAGTTCCACGAAGGGGATGGTCGTGCCGGCGATCCAGATTGACCACTCGGGCAGGAAGCTCACTGCATACGGCACAACGAACAGGTCGCGGGCATGTTCGACGGCGCCAAGAAAGAACACCTTCCAGAACCCGGCGGCGAGGAAGATCAGACCCAGGATAACCCGTGCCACGAACGCGGCCCAGCTCTTCGGTGTGATCATGTCGGTCCTCGCGTTGGCCGCCCTCGCAGCCGTTTCGCCGTTTCGCCGATCAGGCTCCAGGCCCTTTCGACATGTTCCGATTCCGTGCGCGCCTGGCCGACGCAGAGCCGCAGCGCAAAGCGGCCATTCAGCCTGGTGTGGGTCAGGAAGATCTCGCCGCTGGCGTTGAGTTCCTTCATGATGAGCTCGTTCAGCTCATCGCTGCCCCGGTGGCGAAAACAGACGAGGTTTAGCGGTGCCGGAGCCACCATCTCGAAGTGCCGGTCGGCCTCGATCCACCCCGCCAGCCGCCGGGCCAGCTCGATGTGCCGACGGACGTGGTGCCGGAGGCCTTCGACACCATAGTAGCGCAGCACGAACCAGAGCTTGAGCGCCCGAAAGCGGCGGCCCAGCGGCAGCTGCCAGTCCCTGTAGTCGAAGACGGCGCCGCTCCTGGTCGCGTCGTTGACCAGGTATTCCGGGAGGATGGACAAGGCTCCGATCAGCGCCGCGCGGTCCGCCACCCAGAAGCAGCTGCAATCGAAGTTCGTGAACATCCACTTGTGGGGATTGAAGCAGTAGCTGTCGGCGTATTCGACGCCGTCGTGCAGATGGCGGTATTCCGGGCAGATCGCCGCCGTCCCCGACATGGCCGCGTCAACGTGGAACCAGAGGCCCTCTTCGCGACAGATCCCGCCGATCGCGGCAATGGGGTCGATCGCATTCGACGAGGTCGTGCCCAGCGTGGCACAGGCGAAGATGGGTCGTAGCCCGTCGGCCCTGTCGGCCCTGATCTGCGCCGCGAGTTGGGCCGGATCGAGAGCGAAGTTCTCGTCCACCTGGATCTGCCGCAGGTTGGCGCGCCCAAGGCCGGCAATGCCCATCGCCTTTTCCAGCGAAGAGTGCGCCTGCGTCGAGCAATAGGCGACCTGTGAGCCGTCGCAGCCTTGCCGGTTGGTGCGCAGCCGGGAATCCCGTTCCCGCGCCGCGACCAGAGCGCACAGCACGGCACTGGAGGCGGTATCCTGAATGACGCCGCCACCGCTGGCGGTGGACCGGTACGCTTCCGGCAGGCCCAGCAGGTCGGCCAGCATGTCCAGCACCCGGGTCTCGACCTCGGTGCAGGCGGGACTCGTCGACCAGAGCATGCCCTGCACCCCGAGACCGGCGGCCAGCAGTTCGCCCAGGATGGCGGGCCCCGACGAGTTGCTGGGGAAGTAGGCGTGGAATCCGGGCGATTGCCAGTGCGTGATGCCGGGGATGATCCGCTCCGTGGCGTCCTGTAGGATCGCGTCGAAAGCCTCGCCCCTGGCGGGCACCTCCGTGCCCAGGGAGTCGCCGATCTCGCCGGGCCCCACGGGCGACAGAACCGGATAGCTCTCGACAGTCTCGTGGTAGTCGGCGATCCAGTCGATCACTTCCCGGCCGTACTGCCGGAATTCCTCCGGCGACATGTGGTAGCTTTTCTTCTCGGACATTGGGTTGGCTTCGTCTCTTGCGGGGGCCGGATGGACGGACGGTGTGGTCGGGCGGGGCAGTAGTGTCCAACTTCATCCGGGCTCGGGCAATGGCGGCGAACCCTAGCGATCCGGCGCGCAAGTAGCACCGAAACCTGTTGTTCGGTAGAGTCAATGGACCATGCATCTCCACCCGATCCGTACCACTTGGTCGGCAACCCAAATCGCCAGGAGGCTTTTTTTGGACCTGCAGTGCACGGCAGTGTTCCGGAGGGTTCCAGAAGGCTACATCGCCTTCATTGAGGAATTCCCCGGTGCCAACACCCAAGGCGCTTCCCTCGAAGAAGCCCGGACGAACCTTCGCGAAGCCGTCGCCTTGGTGATCGAAGCCAATCGGGAAATGGCCCGCGAGGACGCCGCCGACGGGGCGGTCATCAGAGAGCCCATCACCGTCACGGCGTGAAGCGCTTGGTCTTGCTGTGGCACTTTGCAGAACACGGGTGCGCCTTCCTGCGTGAGGGCGGGAATCACACGCTCTTCATCAACCGGCCGGCCAAGAAGGTGTCGACGATTACCCGGCACAACGAGATCAACCGGGACCTCGCCAGAAAAATCTGCAAAGACCTCCAAGTGCCCCGGCCTCCAGAAAGCTAGAAACCGCGGGAAGTTGCCCGCCGAATCCCGTAAGTTCAATGGATCACAAGAGGCCTACACGGGATGACTCTGATGGCCCAGCGCGACTACATACTTCGCCTGATCGAGGAGATGGGCACCGCCCTGATCGCGTTGCGCAACGCGATCCTCAGGGGTGGCGCCACACCGGCAGAGGTGAAAGCCACGCTGCGGCAGGCCACCAGTGCGGCGGGCATGGAGCTGGAACTGGCCCGCGCGGTCGCGGTCGAGGCCCTTCCGAGCATGGTCGCGCCCTCGGGCGAGGTCGAACCCGCGCGGTGCTGGGTACTCGCCGAGGCCCTGATGACGGACGGCGTAGACCGTCTGCAACAGGGCCAACCCGAGCTGGCGAGGTCATCGTTTGCGAAGGCGGCCGTGCTCTTCAAGCTCGTGGCTCCCTGGGGTGCCTACCTGACAGGCTTCCCCGAGGCAGAGGAGCGGATTGCGGAGATCGAGGAGTGGCTGGATAGTATTCACCCATGAATACGACCATGGCCATTCGCATGCACGAGCTGGGCGGTCCTGAGGTGCTCCGATGGGAAAACATCGACCTTCCCGACCCCGGACCGGGTGAAGTGCTGGTCCGGCATGAGGCCATCGGGGTGAACTACGCCGACACCTACCATCGTAGCGGGCTGTACCCATTGCCTTCACAGCCGGCGGTCACACTGCCAGCGATTGTCGGGGTAGAGGCGGCCGGCGTGGTCGAGGCGGTGGGACCAGGGACGGCCCGGGACGCGAGACCGGACGGCATCGACGCCTTCCAGCCCGGTGATCGAGTCGCTTATGGTGACGTGCGGGGTGCCTACTGCGTGCGCAGAGTGGTTCCAGCAAACCGCCTGGTCCGCCTCCCCGACGGCGTCGACTTCGAGCACGCCGCAGCGGCCATGCTGAAGGGAATGACCTCGTGGTACCTCTGCCGGCGCACCTACCGTCTGAGGGCGGGCGAGACCGTGCTTGTGCACGCAGGCGCGGGGGCGGTGGGGACGATCCTCTCCCAGTGGTGCAAGGCGCTTGGCGCGACCGTCATCGCTACCGTGGGCAGCGAGGAGAAGGGCCGCATGGCGCGGGAGCACGGGTGTGACCACGTCGTCTTCTACGAGGAGGAGGACTTCGTGGAACGGGGGCGGGAGATCACCGGCGGCAAGGGCGTACCGGTAGTCTTCGACGGCGTCGGCGCGGCCACCTTCGAGGGGTCGCTGAAGTGCCTCTCCCGCTTCGGCATGATGATTGCTTACGGCAACGCCTCGGGAGTGGTGCCACCGCTCGACATCCTGCGCCTGGCTGCCAGGTGTCTGACCGTGGC
>JAPOOQ010000545.1 GCA_026713345.1 Gemmatimonadota bacterium
AAATCGCCGCCGCGTGCGGTTCGATTTGCTCGCCACCTCGGCGGCAAGCCGGACTATGTAGCGGGCGGCGGTGCGCTGCGAGGTTTCGGTCATGCCGCCGCTCCCCCTCAGTTCCAGGACAGTCCGCGAAGCTGCTCGACGTCCAGGTTTCCGCCGCTCAGCACGCACACCGTTTTCGTTCCGTGCGGTGCGTCGACCAACCCCTGGAGCAGCGCCCCGACCGGCGGCGCGGCGGCACCCTCGGTGACCAGCTTGGTGCGGGTCATCATCCAGAGCACGGCGTCGAAGATCTGCTCGTCGGGAAGGGTCACGATCTCGTCCACAAAGCGCGACACGATCGAGCAGGTGTTGTCCCCCACCCGCAAGACCCGCAGCCCGTCGATGATGCAGCCCATCTCTTCGAGGACGATGCACCCGCCCGCCTCGACGCTGCGCTTCATGGCAGGCGCGCCGGAGGATTCGACGCCGACCACGCGCACCCCCGGATCGATCGACTTCACCGCCATCGAGATCCCGGAGATCAGCCCCCCGCCGCCGATCGGCACGACCACCATCTCCACCTCGGGGAACTGCTCCATGATCTCGAGCCCGACGCTGCCCTGCCCCGCGATCAGATCCGGATCGTCGAACGGGTGGATGTAGGTGAGGCCCTCCTTCTGGACGAGTTCGAGCGCCTTCTCGTTGGCCTCGTCCCAGATGCGGCCGTGCAGGACCACTCGGGCACCATATCCCTCGGTGGCGGCGACCTTGGAGCGGGTCGCGTTCTCCGCCATTACGACCACGGCCTGCACCCCGTAGTGCCGCGCGGCGATCGCCACGCCCTGCGCGTGATTGCCCGCCGACGAGCAGATCACCCCCCGCGCGCGCTCCGCCTCGGTCAGCCTGGCGATCTTGTTGAGCGGGCCGCGCACCTTGTAGGAGCCGCCGCGCTGGAAGAGCTCGGCCTTGAGGCGCACGTCGAGGCCGGACACCTCGCTCAGGGAGCGGCTGGTGAGCATCGGGGTGCGGCAAATGTGCGGGGCGACGTTGCGGTACGCCGCCTCGAAGTCGGCCCGCGTGAGGGTCAGGCCCGGGATGCCGGGACGCGGAGCCGCGACCGAACACGCCATGGCCGCGACCACCTCCGCACCGCCCGCCTCCGCGCGGCCCTCTCCCGCACCACCCCCGCTCACGAGCTGATCCCCGGCAGCCGCACCGCACCACCCAGCCACCCCCGCACGTCGTGGGGGCGGTACGGCGCCTCCAGCTCCGCGCACTCCTCGTCGCTGAGGACGAGGTCGACCGAGGCCGCGGCCGCGTCCATCTGCCCGACCTTCGTGAAGCCCACGACTGGCGCGACCACCGCCGGGCGCGAGAGCAGCCACGCCAGCGCCACCTGCACGGGCTCGACCCCCCGCCGCCCCGCCACCCGCAACGTCGCGTCGACCACGTCCCAGTCCGAGTCGTGATCGTAGAGTTCGTCGGTGAGGGTGTCGGCCTCGACCCGCAGCGCGGGGCCGTCCCCGCCCGCACCCGCGCTCCCGTCCCCCGCGCGGCGACCGCCCGAGTCGCGCCGGCTGTCCCCACCTCCCCACGACCGCTTCCCCGTGAGCATGCCGCGCGCCAGCGGCGACCACGGAATCGCCCCGATGCCCTGGTCGACGCACAGCGGCATCATCTCCCGCTCCTCCTCCCGGTACACGAGGTTGTAGTGGTTCTGCATCGAGACGAAGCGCGCCCACCCGTTGCGCTCCGACACGGACAGCATCTTCATCAGTTCCCATGCGAACATGGAGCTGGCCCCGATATAGAGGACCTTGCCGTCCTGAACGAGGCGGTCCAGCGCGGCCAGCGTCTCCTCCACCGGCGTGCTCGCATCGGCGCGGTGGATCTGGTAGAGGTCGATCCGCTCCAGCCCGAGCCGCCGCAGCGACGCCTCGCACGACTGCACGATGTGCTTCGCCGACAGCCCGCCCCGGTTCGGCCCTGTCCCCATCCGCATCCGGACCTTGGTCGCGATCACCGCCTCGTCGCGGTTCGCGTACTCGCGCACCGCCTTCCCGGTGATCTCCTCGCTCACCCCCAGCGAATACACGTCCGCCGTGTCGAAGAAGTTGATGCCGAGCTCGACTGCGCGCCGGAAGAACGGCATGGCCTCGTCCTCTTCGAGCATCCAGGGGCGCCAGTCGCGGCTGCCGAAGCTCATGCAGCCGAGGGCGATTCGCGACACGACGAGTCCGCTGTTTCCCAGAAGGGAGTATTGCACGGGGGTGACTCCGGGGGAGGCAGGGTGGATGTGAAGTTGGGGCTGGCAGCCGAGGGGAGCCGCCGCAGTCCACTATATCGCGAAAACCGGGTAGCGGCACACCCCTCAGAACAGCCGCGTGTCCCAGGTCACGGGTATGTCCTCCGCCACACGTACCGCGCGGAAGTCCGGATGCTGCGGATTGAGGACCACGTTGCGCCCCCAGGGCCGCGCCACATACGACGGCACCACCAGTGCCACCGAATGCCGGGAGTCGACCCACTCGCGCCCGATGTCGTGTGAGCGGGCCCGGTCGTGCCAGCCAGGCCAGTCGGCTTCTTCCAGCACCTCCACCCGGCAATCCTCCGGCACATGAATCCGTGACGCGACGTGACCGATGGGAATGCCCCTCGCGACAACCCTTGCCAGAACTTCCAGCAACGTTCCCTCATACGCGAGCGAGGTGTAGACGACGGGCACCCCGAACGGGTTCCATCTCCCGCTGCGCAGAGCGGCGCCCATTCCGCTCAGCGCGTCGAAGCGCCGGTCGTGGATGCGGTAGACCTCCATGGGGGATCGGCAGCCGCGGGCTACAGTGGCAGGCCGTAGTGCAGGTCCCAGAGGATGTCTTCCACATGCCTGACGCCAACCTCGGAAAGAGCCATCTCAATGGGTGCCTCGCCACGCAGCATCGGGTGCGGGTGCGCCAGAAACTCCGCCGCCCCCTCCTCCTCCCCCCATACGTACACGGCCAACGCCATGAGGGCCGCGACTCGCAGAACGGCCTCCCCCTCTTCGCGCGTCAGCCGCTCTCGCCGCCGCCTGGTCGCGCGAGGCACGATCCTGTTCACGAACGCGGAGGGCCTCCGCACCCCGAACCGCTTGAGTTCAGCCTGCAGTACCTTCACAGAGTCGACCGGCAGCCCGTCCTCCGCCACCAGACGAAGCTGCTCCAGGCGTCCCGGATCCCCGTACACCGGGCGGGCTTCGCGGACCAGAGTGGCTGGAAGCCGGGCGAGGTCGGCCGGCAGCGCACAGTCGAAACCGTGGCCGCGAGGGTGTCCGGGCCGGTCGGAAAGCTTGTTTTTCGTCGCAGAATCCGATTTTTCGTTCATTTCCACTCCATCTCCAGTTCAAATGAACATATTCCGACCTCGCGCCAGGTGTCAAGCTCCGCCTCCCCCTGCCCGTCCCCACCCGCGGCGATATCATATTCCATGCCAGATTCCCCGACCCGAAAGCCAGGTGACAGCCTCATGACCCCCCTCCCCCCCTCCCGGCCCCTGCGCGGCCCACTCCTCGCGCTGGCCGCCGCCACCGCCCTCGCCCTCCCCGCCCTCCTCCCCTCTCCCGCCTCCGCCCAGGACCGCCCCCTCGTCACCCCCGACGACTACGGCCGCTGGGAGAGCCTCGGATTCCCCACGTTGTCACCGGAAGGAACGTGGCTCGCCTACACGGTCAGCCGTGTCGACGAAAAGTCGGAATTGCGGCTGCGCAAGCTGGACGAGGACTCGACACGCGTCATCCCGTGGGGCAGCTCCCCGCGTTTCTCGCCCGATGGCCACCGGTTCATGTGGACGGCGGGCATGTCGCCCGAGGAGCGCGAGCGCGCCGGCGAGTCCGCGCGTAGCAAGACCATGCTGATGGACCTCGCGAGCGGAGAGACGCAGGAGTTCGAAGGGGTCTCCTCGGCCAGCTTCGACCGCTCCGGACGCTTCCTGGCGCTGCGCGGCAGTCCGCCCGGCGAGCCTCGCGGCAAGGGAGCCGACCTGCGCCTGGTCACCCTGGCGGATGGGGCGATGACGACCTTCGGCAATGTCAGCACGATGGTCTGGAGCCCGGTCCGCCCGCTGCTGGCGATGGTGATCGGCACCGGGTCCGACCTGGGCAACGGCGTGCAGATCTTCGACGCGGAGGCCGGTACCCTGCGCTCCGCGGATGCCTCGGGGTCCAACTACCAGAGCCTGCGCTGGCGCGACGATTCGACGGACCTGCTGGTCATGCGCTCGCGCGAAGCCGCGTCGGCGGATGGCACGGCGTACGACGTGCTGGTCTGGCGCGGCGTGGAGGGGGGCGGCGCGATGATGGTCCTGGACGGTGACGTTGCCGGGATCCCCGACACCCTCGAAGTCGTGGGAAACCGCAGCCCGGGCTGGTCGGACGACGGCGCCATGATCACGGTGGGGCTGCGGCCGGTCGAGGAGGAGGAAGGGGAGGAAGACGAGGGCGAGGAAGCCGGCGAGGGCGAGGGGGAAGAGGGGCCGGAGGAGGGCGAAGAAGAAGGAGAGGGGGAAGAGGAAGGCAACGAGGAAGGTGAAGCGGAAGCCCCTGAGGCGGCCGAGGAGGAACCCGACCTTCCAGGCGTGCAGATCTGGCACACGAAGGATGTCGACCTCTTCCCGGCGGGGCAGAACGCCGCCAGGTTCGGCGCCAACCGCACCCTCCTGGCCATCTGGCGTCTGGACGAGGACCGCGTATCGGTCGTCGGGTCGGATCTCGAAACCACATCGCGACTGCTGTACGGTTGGCAGACCGCGCTGGAGGAGACCGACGAGCCCTATCCGTGGGGCGCCATGTTCGGCCGTCCCTACCGGGATGTGTGGGCGGTCGATACGGACAGCGGCGAGCGGCGGCGGATCCTGACCCGGGTTCGCCACGTCTGGCCCGGCGCCGGGGGCCAGTGGATGCTCCGCTGGGACGGTTCGGCCTACCACAGCCTGAACCTCCGCACCGGCGAGGAGCACGACCTCACCTCGGCGCTGGACGCGGACTTCTCCAACACGGACTACGACACCCCCACCGACCTCACGCCGCCGCGCAGCTTCGCCCCCGGCGGCTGGCTGGAGGACGAAGCCGGCGTACTCCTCTACGACAAGCACGACATCTGGCGGGTCGCGCTCGACGGTTCGGGCGGGGAGCGGCTGACCCGCGGCGCCGAGACCGGGATCACCTACCGCATCACCAGAGACGATGATGACGACGACGAGCCCGGAATCGATCCGGACGCGCGCCCCTACCTGTCCCTCTACAACGAGAAGACCGAAGAGCGCGGCTACGCCCGCTTCGCCCGCGGCTGGGGATCGGCCGAGACGCTGATCCTGGAACACGCCTCCGTGGGGGGGCTCGTCCGCGCGGACAGCGCCGACGTCATGCTCTACCGGGTCAGCGCCTTCGACGATCCGCCCGATTACTTCCTGGCGGGCCCGGACCTCGCCGATCCGGTCCAGGTCACCGAGATCAACCCCTTCATCTCGGAGGTGGCGTGGGGCCGGGCGGAGCTGGTCGACTTCGTCAGCGAGAGCGGCCGCGACCTGCAGTTCGTCCTGCTCTACCCCGCGAACCACCAGCCCGGGCAGCCCGTCCCGACCATCGTCTACACGTACGAGATCCTGTCGCCGCAGATGCACTCCTTCCGGGTGCCCAGCGAACGCGACTACTACAACTACACGGCCTGGACGCAGCACGGGTACGCGGTGTTGCTCCCGGACATCGTCTACACGGCGCGCGAGCCCGGGGTGAGCGCGCTGCAGTCTGTGCGCGCGGCGGTTGCGAAGGCCGTCGAGATGGGGGTCACGGACCCCGACGCGGTCGGGCTGATCGGCCATTCATGGGGCGGCTATCAGGCCACCTACCTGCCGACCCGCACCGATATCTTTGCGGCCTCGGTGGCCGGCGCTCCTTTGACCGATTTCGTCAGCTTCATGGGGCAGATCCACTGGAGCGGCGGCGTGGCGGAGCTGAGCCACTGGGAGACCGGGCAGGCCCGCATGGAGGTGCCCTTCTGGGAGGATCCGGAGGCCCACCGGCGCAATTCGCCCATTCACGAGGTCCACAACATGGAAACTCCGCTGCTCATGGCCTTCGGCGACGACGACGGGGTCGTGGACTTCGACCAGGGCACCGAGTTCTACAACTTCGCCCGCCGGGCCGGGAAGCAGATGGTGCTTCTGGTCTACGAGGGCGAAGGCCACGGCTTCGGCCAGGAGGCCAACCAGAAGGACTACACACGCCGCATCCTGGAGTGGTTCGGCCACTACCTGAAGGGCGAACCGGCGCCGTCGTGGATCACCGACGGGGTGCCTGTGGCGGATCTGGAGGAGGAGAAGAAGCGGGTGGCGACCGGGAAGCGGTAGTCGGCGCCGCGGTGCCCTCCGCCGGGGCGCCCCCGGAGGTCAGCTCAGCGCGTTCTTGCGGTGGGCCGGCATCGAAGCGATCACAACCCTCCGGGTGTCGTCGTCCCAGAAGTAGTAGATGCGCAGGCACCGCCGCGGGTCCCGCGTGTTCGCGCCGCGCTTGATGTGCCAATCCGCGGTGTGGCGGCGGCCGTCCCAGGTGCACTCGAACGAGTCCCCCCCACAGGGAAGATTGAAGACGCCGTCGTCGATTTCGCTGATGCGCCCGTGCAGCTCCGGATCCCCGCCGCGCATGCGGCCGTCCCGGTACTCGTGCCCGAGCCAGCTCAGGCACCGCGCCGCCAGACCCACGTCCAGGAGTTCTGCGCCGCCCAGCTCGCGCCGCGCCGATCCGGTGAGGGAGACCCGGCCCTCGAGACTCTGGTCACACCACGCGGCCACCTCGTCCCACCGGGTAGGGAACGGGATCTCGGCTTCCGGGTCCCCCCCGAGAGACCGTACCAGGCCGGCCAGCTGCTCCGCCCGCTTGCGCAACACGTCCCGCTCCCTTTCGGCGGCGTCGGCCCTCTGTTTGGCCTGCTCGTAGCGGTTGCCCCGGGTCCGGGCCTTGTCCCGCGCCCGTTTCAGCTTGCGGCGCAGGAGCGGCGTCTCCTCACCGGCGGGCGCCCTGGCGGCCACTGCACCGTCCGAACGCTCGGACTCCCGCCTCGCTTCGTCCGCCCTGGAGCCCTGCCCATCGGACACCGTGGGAGCACCCCAGATCCTGTTGCGCAGGAACGACACCAGCCTCGCAGGACCGCGAGCCGTGCCCGCGGCCGTGCGGGCAATCGCGTCGTAGCCGAGCGTGTCCCGGTCGCCGCGGCCGAACCGGAGCCGTTCCTCGGCGGCGAGCCGCTGGAACTGCCTGGTCGTCATGCCCAGCCCACGCTCGTCGGTCAGACGGTTCCACAGCACCAGCGGATGTCGGGCCCGGTCCGCGCGATCGTTGAATCCCGGGCGGTAGAAGCGCCACGCACCCAGGAACACGGACAGGGGCTTGCTCACCGTATCGCTCAGCCGGAAGGTCATCGCAGGAGGCAGCACCCAGACCACGGCCAGGCCCGCCAGGGCGCGCGCCAGCGCCTTCCACTTCTCTTCCAGCATGTCCACGTCCGGTTCGTCCGGCGGCACCGAAACCACCGCGAAGGGCATGTCGCGTCCCGGGTCGACCAGCATCTGCAGGAAGCTGTTCATCGCTTCTTCGGTGTCGAGCACGATCGGGTCGCGGGCGAACCGCCTTCCGTTCTGGAGGAGCGGCACCCGGTCCGCGATCTCGGCGAGCAGTTCGGACGGGTACTCCGCCACCGCCTCGCCGGACACCACGGAACGGTCGTGCACCTCGATTCCGATCACGGTCGAGCGGCCAAGTACGCTCGCGACCGTGACCGACGTAACCACCTGTCTGCCCGGCCCGGAACTACGCTCGACCTGCACCGCCCACTGATCCTTGCCGGCACCCCGAACCCGGACCGCCCGGCACGACGCATCCTCCTCACGAATCGAAAACGAGCGGTGGCGCAGGGCCGTGCGCGGCAGACGATCCTCGAAGGTCTCCTGCAACCAGTCCAGCACAATCGAACGGCACTCATGGTCGGCGGATCGTTCCGCGTGGGGCGCCACATGCGCCTGGACCCACAGCCTCTCCCTCCCTGAGACCGGCGGCTGCTTGGAAACGCGCGGTGTCGCAGGCCTGCGTTGCACCTGCCCCAACTCTTCGAAAGACCTATACCGTTGTGTCGACATTATCCTCCCTTTGCGTCCACTTTACGGCAACCTATCGAAGTCAATTTCGGAAGTCACGCCCGGTGCGCAAGGACCGGCCGCCAGATTTGTCAGCCTCGGTGCGGTGAATCCTGCGCCCAGTCGCCGATGATTCGATGCAGGGCTGCGACGCCATCGGTGAGCGCCGCGGGCCCCGGCTGAAGGATCAGCGCCGACTTGATCTCGTGGAGCTGCCCGTCCGCAACCGCCGGGATCCGCGACCACCCTTCACGCGCCACCACCCGTTCCGGACGGAACTTGCGACCGCACCACGACCCGACGATCACGTGCGGGGCGCGCCGCACGACTTCGTCCGGGTCGGCGATGATACGCTGCTTCGCGAGCGACCCCTCCCGGAACTCCGGGAAACAGTCGTCGCCCCCGCCAGCTGTCGGTAGAGGATCTCGGTGGGTTCTTCGGTGAGACAGACGATGCGCTCGTACAAGGGGGTGAACTACTCCGACACCGGCCGTGACCCGCCCGAGGTCCGCAGGATGAAGGCGTCGAGCACCTCCTTCCACTGCGGCAGCAGCGCCTGCTCCACGTACATCATGTGCCCGGCCGCGAAGTCGGCGCGCTCGATGTTGTCGCGCAGCTCGGGGGGCAGCCCCATGCGGTCCATCGTCCAGACGGCGGCGAAGTAGGGGGTCGCGAGGTCATAGATCCCGTTGATCAGGAGGACTTCCAGCGCGGGGTTGCGCTTCATGGCGGTGGCGAGGTCGACGGCGACGTTGGGGGTGCCGCCGCCGCGCACGAAGGCGCCCCCGCCACCCACCCGGCCCCAGTTCCAGTCGCGGGTGCCGCCGCTGGGCACGTATTCGCGGTCGCCGCCGTAGCCGAGTTCGCCGCGGAGGTAGCTGTTGAAGGCGGAGGTGTATGCGGAGCTGATCGCGGTGGACTGGGGGTCGTGGGAGGGGCGGGCGCCGAGGACGTCGCCGGCGGGGCCGGTGAAGCGCGCGTCGAGGCGGCCGACGACCCGGCCCTCGTCGCGCAGGAGTTCCGCCTCGAATGCCGGGGCGGTGACGCGCAGGTCCGATTTGTCGATGAAGTCGTGGCTGAGCCCCGTGTAGCGGTGCATCCGGTCGATGACGCGGGCGCGGGTGTCCGGGTCGAGGGTGCTGCCCGCGAGCAGCGCGGTGGCGTAATCGGTGAGCGACCACTCCTCCACTTCGGCCATGAAGGCCTCCAGGTCGGGGGGACTCTCGCCCGGCAGCGCGTCCAGGTAGCGGGCCGTGATCGCGTACGACGGCAGGTTCACGATGTACGGAAGGTCGTCGCCGGGCGCGAACTGTATCGTGTTGAACTGAAGCACCGCAGAGACGAGCATGATCCCGTTCAGGTCGATGTTGGCGCCCTGCAGGTGCCGCGCAAGCACCGCCGAGCGGGTGGTCCCGTAGCTCTCGCCGAGGAGGTAGCGGGGCGAGTTCCACCGGTCGTACTCGCTCAGAAAGCGGCGGATGAACTGCGTGAGCGACTGCGCGTCCTCGTCGATCCCCCAGTAGTCGGAGCCGGGCGCGTCGCCGAGCGTGTGGCTGAACCCGGTGCCGATCGGGTCGACCATCACGATGTCCGCGATGTCCAGAATCGTGTACGCATTGTCCTCCAACGGGTAGGGAGGAGCACCCTGAGGACCGACTTCCGGGGTGACGACCCGCCGCGGCCCCATGATCCCCATGTGCAGCCAGAAGGACGCCGAACCCGGACCGCCGTTGTAGGAGAAGACGATCGGGCGGTCGCGCGAGGGCGCGCCGTTGGTGCGGAAGTACGCGGTGTACCAGAGTTCGGCGGCGGGCTCGCCGTCGTCGTTCGTGAGGGTCGTGCCGGTGACGACGGCGTCGTACTCGACGGTTTCGCCGCCGACCATGATCGATTGGCTGGTCTGCCACCGGTCGGGGGCGGTGGTGGCGGCGGGCTCCTGGGCGTGAAGGGGCGCGGCTGCGCTGATCGCCAACACCAGCGCGGCGATGACGCCGGCGACGGTGGCGCCGGCAGCGACAGCGGCAGCGACCGCCGCGGTTTTGGTGAAGAGGAGCCTGGGCTGCAACGTATTCATTAAGGTACCCTTGAGTCCGGTGGTTGCGGTGAAGTGGGCGCGGCTAATCTGGCGAGGTTGACCGCCGAGCCGCCAGAAACAGGCGGGCAGAGCGGGAACATTACGCGGCCGGCCGGCCGAGCGAGTCCCTCAGATTGAGCACCAGCGACATGGCAACCCCGCCGAGCGCCGATCCGATCACCAGCCCATCGATCACGGCCCCGCTCCAGTCGAGGCCGGTGAGGCGGTCGAGGTAGTACTTGACCCACGAGGCCGGCAGCGCGGACTCCCCCAGTGCCCGCTTCACGTCCCAGTGCCAATCCGTCAAGGGGCAGTATCCCCAGCCGTAAACCGCTCCCAGTCCGTACCAGGAGAGGAACGTCACGGTGATCGTAAGGAGGTGGAGGCGACGGGTCTTCCGCCACGCCCAGCCGATCAGGTTGAATCCGATCAGCCCGGTGTGGAAGGCAACGAAGAATGCATCGAGGAAGTGGTACACCGCGAGGTCCGTCATGCTACATTGCGCAGCGGGATCGTTCGAAGGTGGTGCGACACCTAAACTGACAGCTTTGCGGTGAAATCGCGATGGACATGCTCACGACCGTGATCGGGGACGGCCTGGGGAGCGCGGTTACGACGCTCCTGGCGAAGCTGGTTGGTCGTGTCGCCGGGCGCCGCCGGGCCCGGGTCCAGGCCCTTCTCGGACGTTTCGGCGAACTGAGTTCCGACCTGCGCGCTCTGGCGTCGCTCCTGCTCTTCCTGGTGGCCGCGATCGGGGCGGGGGTTGTGTTCGGCTACGGCCCGGCGTTCGTCACTCTCGGGCTCCTGACAATCCTCATGATGGCGGCCCTGCTGTTCGGCAGACTCTGCCGCCTCGTGGTGGAGAGGATGGAGGAGGACGACCGATGACCCTACGCTCCCGGATTCTCGAACTGGAGAGAGAGTCACGGTCGCTCGACCCCGACGCGGCCGAGCGCGACCGGCTCCTGAGCGCGGCACACGCCTACGCCCAGCAGTACCTCGACAAGCTCCCGGAGACCCCGGCCTACAATTGCGACAAGTCGGCCGTCCTCGCACTCCGGGACCTTGCCGCCGGGCCCGGGCCCCGGCCCATGGACCAGCTCATCGAGCGGATCGACGGGTCGGTCGTGCGCCCGGGGCTCCTGCCCTCGCATGCCGGACATCTGGCCTACATCCCCGGCGGCGGGATCTACGCCTCGTCGCTCGCCGACTACCTCGCCGCGGTGACGAACGAGTACGCCGGCGTGCGCTTCGCGGGCCCGGGAGCGGTCGAAATGGAGGATCTGATCCTCGACTGGATGGCGAAGCTCGTCGGCTTCCCCGAGACCGCAGACGGCAACCTCGCCTCGGGGGGGTCGATCGCGAGCCTGATCGCGGTCGTTGCGGCGCGTGAAGCGGCGGGGCTCCGTGCCCGGGACTTCGAGCGCGCAGTCGTGTACGCCTCGCCGCACATCCACCAGTGTCTGCACAAGGCGCTGCGCGTGGCGGGAATGGGCGAAACCGTGCGACGGGACGTTGCGGTGGACCGGGGCCGGCGCCTGTGCCCCCGGTCGCTCGCGGAAGTCGTCGCCGCGGACCGCGCACGGGGGCTCAAACCCTGGCTCGTGCTCGCCTCGGCGGGCACCGCGGACACCGGCGCGGTCGATCCGCTCGCGCAAATCGCCGACATCGCCCACCGTGAGGGTCTCTGGTACCACGTGGACGCCGCCTACGGAGGCTTCTTCGCGATGCTGCCGGAGTTCCGCCCGGTGCTCGCCGGCATGGAGCGCGCGGACTCGGTGGTCCTCGACCCACACAAGGGGATGTTTCTCCCGTACGGGACGGGCGCCGTCCTGGTGCGGCACCGAGACGCGCTCCAGGACGCGCACGCCTACTACGCCAGCTACATGCAGGACACCGTCGAGGCCGAGGCCGGGGGACGGTCCCCCGCCGCGGTGTCGCCGGAGCTCACCAAGCATTTCCGCGCGCTGCGGGTCTGGCTGCCGCTGCTGCTGCACGGCGAGGAGCCGTTCCGGGCCTGTCTGCGCGAGAAGCTCGAGCTCGCGAAGTACTTCCACCGCGAGGTGGAGGCGCTGGGGTTCGAGGTGGGACCGGAGCCGGAACTCAGCGTGGTGACGTACAGGTGGGTGCCGGAGTCGGGAGACGCGAACGCCTTCAACCAGGCGCTGGTAGAGGAAACGCACCGGGACGGCAGGGTGTTCCTGTCGTCGACCACGATTGATGGCAGGTTCGTGCTCCGGATGGCGGCGCTGGCCTTCCGCACCCACCTCGACACGATCGATCTGGCGCTGGAGGTATTGCGGGGGGCGGTGGCAAGGCTGGAGGCAGAACCGGAGCGATGGCGGGCCGTGGCACGGGCCGACGGCGTGGCACACGCCCCCGGAGCGCGCACCTGATGGCAGGCCCCAATCCCGCTCACGCCCGCCAGGACGTGCGCTACGAGCCCGACGAACGCCCTCCGCTGCCGATCACCGCCGGGCTCGGGCTCCAGTACGCCCTCATCTGCATCGCGAGCGTCATCCTGACACCGACGGTCATGATCACGGTGGCGGGCGGGAGCGATGCGTACCTGTCGTGGGCGGTGTTCGCGGCGCTGGTGGTGAGCGGCACCACCACGGCGATCCAGGCACGGCGCGTGGGCCGCATCGGAGCCGGCTACATCCTCGTGATGGGGAGCACGAGCGCGTTCCTCGCGGTCAGCGTGACTGCGATCGAGCAGGGCGGGCCGGGGATGCTCGCGACGCTCATCATCGCTTCGGCGCTCGTCCAGTTCGTGCTGGCGGCGAGGATGGCCCTGCTGAGGCGGATCTTCACGCCGACGGTCGCCGGGACCGTTCTGATGCTCATTCCGGTCACGCTCGCCCCGATGATCGTGCGCAAGCTTGGCGAGGTGCCCCTGGACGCGTCTCCGGCGGCGGGCCCGGTCACGGCAGCGGTCACTCTGCTCGTCCTGATCCTGATCCCGCTGCGCTTCACAGGTGCGCCGAGACTGTGGGCACCGGCCATCGGAATCGTCGCGGGCGGCCTCACCGCGGGTCTCGGTTTCGGGATCTACGACATGACGACGGTTCGCGAGGCTGCCTGGATCGGCTTGCCGGATCTGGCCTATCCCGGGATCGACCTCGGCTTCAGGCCGGAATTCTGGGCCCTGCTGCCCTCCTTCATCATGGTGACGCTGGTGGGCGCCATGGATACGCTCGGCGACAGCATCGCGATCCAGCGGGTCTCCTGGCGCCGGCCCCGCGCGATCGACTTCCGCTCCATTCAGGGCGCGATCTCCGCCGACGGCGTGGGCAATCTGCTCTCCGGCCTCGCGGGGACGGTTCCCAACACCACCTATGGAATGAGCATCAGCGTCGCCGAGCTCACCGGGGTGGCGTCGCGGGCGATCGGGGTCGCCGTCGGCGTCGTTTTCGTGGCGCTCGCGTTCCTCCCGAAGTTCGTGACCCTGATCGTGGCGATGCCGGGGCCGGTGGTGGCGGCCTACTTCATCGTGATCGTCGCCCTCATTTTCGTTTTCGGGATGAGGATCCTGCTGCAGGACGGCATGGATCACCGGAAGGGCCTCGTCGTCGGCGTCGCGTTCTGGATCGGCTTCGCCTTCCAGCTCGACTGGATCTACCCGGAATACTTGCAGGGCGCGTGGGGCGAACTGCTCGGGAACGGGATGACGGTCGGCGGCTTCGCGGTGATCCTGCTTACGTTGTTCGGGGAGATCACCAGTGGCCGTAGATCGCGCCTGAAGACCCGCCTGACCGCGGAGACGTGGCCGGAAGTCGACGCCTTCCTGGTGAAGTTCGCGGCGCGGAAGGGGTGGGGTGGGGACATGGAGTTGCGGCTGCGCGCGGTGGGCGAGGAGACGATGCAGATCCTGACTCGAGGAGAGGGGGAAGAAGTGACGGAGTCGGAGCGCGCGGCCGTCGCGGAACGCCGCCTGCTGCTCCTGGCGCGCAGCGACGGCAACGCGGCCGATCTGGAGTTCATCGCGACAACGGATCAGACGAACCTGGAGGATCAGCTGGCGATGCTGACCGAGGCCTCCGCGAACGTGCCGGAAGAGGCGGAGACCCCGCTGCGGCTGCTGAGGCACTACGCGTCTTCGATCCGGCACCAGCAGTATCACGACATCGATATTCTGACGATTCGGGTGGAGGGGAGCGGGTGAGAGGACCAGCTCACTCGGGCTAAACGTTTCAGCTGAAACGCCGACCGCTTCGCGCAATCGATGATCCGACTCGTGTCCGGGGCTGTCGGCCTGCGATCGAGCTTCCGCAGGAAACTTGCCGACTTCCTCCTGCAGGGCCGGATCCTTGCAGAACTCCGGGAACCCGGGAACCAATCGCCGCACGGGTGGTAGTGACGAATAGATCGTGCACGATCTGTTCAAAGGTGGATGGAGGTCAACTCAAAGAGCGTCCCGGCGGGCGCGGTCCTCAACCCGCGCGGACGGGTACGCCAGGGGAAGGGGTGTGAGAAAATGAACGTCAACGGAAAGCAGGAACAGGCTGGAAGCCGCACCGGTCGGGGGAACATCGGGATTCTGGCAATTGCCGCGATCCTGGCGCTGCCCGCCGCCGGAGCGGCCCAGCAGCACGAGCACGAACAGGGGAGTTTCTGGAACGATCCGCACGGAGAGTTCTTCCTGTATGGCGAAGGGACCGTCGCAGCGAGCGGGCTCCACAGCTACGCGGGCCTCGGCGGCGGTGTGGGAGCGGGCGGTACGCTCTTCCTGAACCGCGCGCGGAACGCGGCGTTGCGGGTGGAGGGCAGGCTGACCGCCTACGACGGCAGGTTCAACCACCCTCCCGCCATGGGGATGAGCGACATGCGCGTCACCACCGACGTCACCATCTTCTCGGCGGCGATCGGGCCCCAGGTCTACCTTCTGACCGGGGCGGTGAGGCCATATGTGTACGGCACTCTGGGCTTCTCCAGGCTCGTCGGCGACGTGAACGTCCTCGGTAGTCTCGACAGCGGGGCGCTCGACGCGAGCGTCAACCTCGACGGAGTCGGCGCGGCGCTCAGCGCCGGCGGGGGCCTGTCGGTCCAGGTGCGAAGGGGCAACCATCCGGTCGCCGTGGACGTCTCGGCGTCCTACCAGAACAACGGGATCAACGACCACCTGGACCACCATCACCCGGCCGGTGAGTCCGGGAGCATGGGCACAACCCAGGTCGCCGGAGACCACCACTACACGGGCCAAGTCAGCGGAGACCACCACTATGGGGGACAGATCGTGCTCCCCCACGCGGCGAGTGACTTCAATTTCGTCACTTGGCGAATCGGGCTGACCCTCGGGATGTTCTGATCCCGTCGAACGCGAGGGGCCGCTGGCCGGAATCGCCCGGTCGGCGGCCCTTCAGCGTGGTTGGGCAGGAATCACGCCCGACTCCGGCTTGGACAAGCGATACCCGACCCCGCTCGTAGCGGATGGACAGGTCGCCCAATCGGAACTGCTCGGGCTCGGCCCACCGCCGCAGCACCGCGCGGATCCTCGCCACGAGTTCCGTCGGCGAGAAGGGCTTTGACGATGTAGTCCGCCGCTCCGAGTTCCAGCACTCTGGCAATGGTCTCGTCCCGGCGGTACCCGGATATGAGTTGGACACTGCACGCAACCGTGGCTTCGCGTTGCGGGCGGGAATCGAGTACCGTGTTTGGTGGGAGGGTACCCAGAGCCAAGAGGATTCTCGTGTCAACAAGGAATCGGAGCGTCTACAGCGGCCTCAGTCCATTCCGCGCGGCCGCTCGAGCTGGTGGTGTCGCACTCGTCCTGATGTCGGCGGCGGCGTGCGCCTCAATGCGTTACGCGTCCGCTTTCAACCCCAAGGTGACCGTGGAGGTCGAGCACCCGCCGGACGTTGGCTTCGTGGTCGAGGAGGTCGTGTTTGCCGGGGATCGGCGTCCCGGCGGGGGACGCTCCGGGAGCGCGGAGGCCGGCTGCGAGGCGGAGTGGGTGCAGGCGCTGACCCAGGAGTTGGTGGAACGCGGCGTGCGGGTCGCGCGCGGTGGTGGTGGGCAGTATGCCGACGCGGTAATCGCCGTCGATGTGACCCGTTGCAAAACGGAGCAGGACCGGCGCGAGACGACAAGAGAAATCGTCGAAAGGGTAGGAGACAACACCCGCCGCCGGACCGTGCCGGAATACCATGCGCGCACACGAGTGAGGTTCCGGGGGACGTTTGAGGTCGTCGATGCGTCGACGGATCTCGTGGCCGCTTCGCGCACGCTCGCCTACGAGCCCGAGATGACCAATTCCAGCGTGAGGGGAGAACCGGATTTCCCGTCCCCGGGGACGGTGGCGGAGCGGGCCTACCGCAGTACGATCCGGGACATCACGCCGATCCTGTTTCGCTGGGTCGAGACGAGGGAACTGGTGTTCTTCGACGGCGAAAGATGCGGGTTGAACCTGGCCTACCGCGCCATCGAGGCCGGCGACTACGAGCGCGCGCTCGATATTTCGATTGCGAACGCGAGTGCCTGCCAGCCGGGCTCGGTCACGGAAATCGACCACACGGACGTGGCGGCGGCACACTACAACGTTGGGGTGCTGTACCGCATCGCGGAGAACTTCGATTCGGCCCTGGCAAGCTTCGAGCACGCCCGGGCGGCCGATCCCGGCAACGGCGTCATCCGGGACGCCATCCGCGAGGCCATCTCGGCCGAAGCGACCGCCGCCGATCTGCGCAGTCTCGGAGGAGGACGCGGCGGCCCGCGAGCAATGGCAACGGGAAGAGCCGGAAGGGTCGCCGGGATCCGGGAGTACGAACGATGAGCCGGCGATGTGCCTGGGGCACCGTGCCCCTCGTGGCGTTGGTGGCCGCGGTGGCTTCGTGCGGGGAAACCGAGTCGGGCGTTTGGAGCCAGACTGGAAACGTTCTGGTGCGATAACCTGCAGGGGGACGACCCTTCGCCGGTTTGGCCACGCTGGGCTTGCGGTTGCGACTCTGAGTGGTAAAGCGCTAAGGTCCGCGGACCACCCGCCACAATCCAGCCACGAACGCCATCGCCGCATGAGCCCTCTCACCACAATCAGCCACGCCGACGACCTGGCGTGCCTGCCTGCCTGCCCGGTGGAGCCTTTGGAGCCCGCAGCCTTCCGCCTCACCCTTCCCTCCCGCCATCTCGCGCTGCAGGACACGGGGGGTGCACTCCTCGCACGTTGTTCGCTGTGGAGGGCCCGCGACGCCAGCGGCGCGCCGACCATGACCGGCCTGATCGGACACTACGCCGCTGCCGACGCCGACGCGGGCGCGGAGGTGCTGGAACACGCCCTGGACTGGCACCGGGCGGACGGTTGCGAACGGGTCATCGGCCCGATGGACGGCTCCACCTGGCACCGATACAGGCTGCTGACCGAGCGCGGAACCGAACCGATCTTCTTCCTGGAGCCCAACAATCCCGACGACTGGACAGCGCATTTCACCGACGCCGGTTTCGTGCCGCTGGCCACCTACTTCTCGGCGCTGAATCCGGACCTCACCCGGTGCGACCCGCGCTCCGAGCAGCGTCGGGCCGAGCTCGAACGCGACGGCATCACCATGCGGAAGATCGACGTCGAGCGCTTCGAAGCCGAACTCGCGGCCATTCACGAACTGTCGCTCGAGGCGTTCGCGCGCAACCTCCTCTACAGCCCCATCGGGCTCGATGCCTTCCTCGCCTCCTACACTCCGATCCGTCCCCATCTGGTGCCCGAACTGGTCCTGCTCGCGGAGCGCGGCGGGCAGCTCGTCGGCTTCATCTTCGGCATCCCGGACCTTGAGGAGCCGGCACGGGGCGATCCGCTGCGCACGATGATCGTCAAGTCGATGGCGGTACATCCGTCGTGCGGTGGAAACGGGCTGGGCGGTCTCCTGATGGATGACTGCCAGCAGGCCGCAAGGAAGCTCGGGTTCGAGCGCACCATTCACGCACTGATGCACGAGACCAACCGGTCGCGGAGCATCTCGGCACGCTATGGCACTACGATCCGGCGCTATACGCTCTATGAGAGGGCGCTGAAATGAGGAATCCCGGACACGAAGAGGGAGCTGTCCAAGTCTCATGAATGTAAAGACAACTTTACATAATGTAATGTTTTCTATACATTCGGGTGACTTGACCGCGTGAACATCACGCAGATCCTGTTCGATCAGGCCACTCAGCGGCCCGAGGCGCCCGCCATCGTCGAGGCGGCCGGAGCGGGCAGCCGCACCCTCACCTTTGTCGAGCTCGCGGAGCGCTCGGCGCGGGCCGCCGCCCTGCTGCAAGCCGCGGGGCTCCGCAAGGGCGATCGGGTCCTGGTGTTCCAGCCGATGTCCATCGAGCTCTACGTCGCGCTCCTGGCGATCTTCCGTCTCGGGCTGGTGGCGACCGTGCTGGACCCTTCGGCGGGACGCGGGCACATTGAGCAGTGTTGCGGCATCGCCCGGCCCAGGGCGTTCATCGGCCCGGCCCGGGCACACATCCTGCGGTTCCTCTGCCGGGGCCTGCGCCGAATCGAACGGCACTTCGTGACCGCGGGTTGGGCCCCCCGGGCGACCCGCTGGTCCATCCTGGAACGCTACGAGCCGCTGAACTCGATCACTCCCTGCGATTCGTTGCACGACGCCCTCCTCACCTTCACCAGCGGCAGCACCGGAGTCCCGAAGGCGGCGGTGCGCAGCCACGGTTTTCTGCTGGCACAACACGAGGCGCTGGCAGAATCCATCGAGCTGGAGCCGGGCGAGGTCGACCTCCCCACTCTCCCGATCTTCGTGCTCGCCAACCTCGCGTCGGGGGTGACGACGGTCATCCCGCAGGGGGACCTCCGGCGTCCGGGGTTCATCGAGCCGGGCCCGGTGCTGGAGCAGATCGAGCGTCACCGGGTCACGCGCACCGTTGGCTCGCCGGCGCTGTATGCGCGGCTGCTTCGGGGAGCGCGCGCGGCTGCGCGGGGGAAATCCGCCCCGGAGGCACGAAGCGAGTGCGACGACACCGGCCTCCGCACACTCAGGAAACTCTACACCGGCGGCGCTCCGGTCTTCCCTCCCCTGTTGCAGGAACTTCAATCCGCGCTGCCGCTCGGCCGCGTGATCGTGGTCTACGGCTCGACCGAGGCGGAGCCCATCTCCCACCTGGATTGGGCCGATGCCGACCCCGCCGACCGGAGTGCCATGTTCGCGGGGAAGGGACTGCTGGTGGGAAGGCCGGTGCGGCAGATCGATCTGCGCATCCTGCGCAACCAGTGGGGTGAGCCTCTTCCGGCGATGAATGCACCGGAGTTCGACGCGCTCGCGCTGCCACCGGAGCACGGAGGCGAGATCGTGGTT
>JAPOOQ010000546.1 GCA_026713345.1 Gemmatimonadota bacterium
ATCCCCGGCTGGCCCTGAAGCAGCTGGCGCGCTGGAGCTACGACCGACTGCCGGTGGCAAGAGCGCTGGAGACCGGTATCCTGACCCAAAAGGTCTTTCGTCGATTGGCCGAAAGAGTGTTTTTTCACCGACTCGCCAGCAAGATGTAAAGAAGACCTTACGCACTGACAAGTTTGCTTTACACTTCCGGCCAGGAGAACAGCAGGATCGACGCAGCCTCCACCGAGTCGCTCGACAGGTCGAAGCTCTACGTCTGCTACTGCGATGGAATCGGGTGCAACGCCTCGACCAGGATCGCGCTCAAGCTGCTGACGCTCGGCTTCCAGGTTCGCGAGCTGATGGGCGGACTCGACTGGTGGAAACGGGACGGCTACGCTAACGAGGGTGAACGCCAGCAGGCCGGGACCGAGATCATCTGCGGCTGTTGATCCCCCCGATCGCGGCTGCACATTGGTCCACGCCGTCCAGCAGTGCCAGCAGCGGCGCCTTGTCCGCCTCCCCGACATCCGCCAGCGTGGCACGCATCTCACCCGCCACTTCGGCACCGTCGGGGTCCCAGTTCGCCCAACGCCACCGATTCGCTGCCCGCGAACCGGGCTCGGCACCGCGCGCGTCCTCACATGTCTTCAGGAACCCGTCGAGCCGCGCGGCCGCGATCTCCACGGCCCGGGCGACTTGGCGGCCGCGAGGATAGTCCGACCAGTACCTTGCCAGCTTGTTCATGACCCCGACCGTGGCGGAGCAGCCGAAGCTGCCCTCGCAATCGTTAGGGGTCGGGCCGGTCGCAAACTCCCACAGTATCTCTTCGGCCCGCGGGCTCTCGCGGTACGCTTCGTAGGTGCGCAGAAACGTGTCGTCGCGGACGAGCCATTGCGCGCCGATCGACCATAGCCAGACCTCGTCGTCGAGCTGGGTGGCCCAGCCGCGCACCAGGGGGGGCGCGTGGAAGGTGGGATCGATCACAATCAACACCTGCCTCAGCACCTGCAGGCGCCGCAGCGTGAGCACGGCGGAGGTGTCGACGATGGCGCGGTGACCCAGATGACGGCTCGCCAGGACGTTGTAGACACGCAGCGAGTGGTCGAGCGTCCGGCCCTCTCCGGAGGTCAGGAAACGGTCCGCAATGGCCAGCACATGTTCGGCCGTCCCGGCCGGCGCCGCATCCGATCGAGGTATCCAGCACCCCGACCAGTTGGGCACCGCTACCCACGCCTCGCCGCCGGCAACCGTGTCCGGGCGATCCGGGGTGAAGTGCTCGTCGAGCCGGACCACCGCGTAACCGGACGCCGTCCTGGAGGGTTCGGAACGGCAGACGACATCGGAAGCGATGACCGCCAGTTCGCGGGTCTCCTCGACCGGCTCGGCGAGGTCCGGAGTCGCATCCGCCGCGGCTTCGGCCGGGGTCGCGGCCACGGGCTCGGGCTCCTCGAGGGGCAGCCGCACCGCCACTTCGGCCGCGCACCGCTCCAGCTCGTCCAGGTAGTCGAGCAACGGGGCCTTGTCCTCTTCGCCAACCGTGCCCAACGCGGCCCGGAGAGAGCGTGCGCCGGCGATTCCTTCCCGCTCCCAAGCCAGCCGGCCCCACGCTTCCAGCTGCCAGGAGTCCGGCTCGGCGGCACGGGCCTGCTCGCAGATGCCCAGCACGCTGCTGCCGATGATCCCGCTGCCGAGGTCATCGATCTGCGCAATGGCGGCCTGGACGGCCTCGCCCACGAATGCGCCCTCGGGGTATGTGAGCCAATACCGCGAAACCCCGTGCAACGGTGCATCGAAGAGACACCGCAGGCTCCTCCGGCACTGCTCCGGATCATGGGGATATCGCGAGATCCGCCAGAGGATTTCTTCGGCCACGGGATCGTTCCGGTGCGCCTCGTACAGGGCGTCCAGCGCCCGGCGGCTGACGGTCCAGCGCTCGCGGCCCCCCCGTTCCGGCGAATACTCCACGTCGTCTCCCAGCGACTCCAGCCACGCCAGAACAAGGGGATCCGGGCGATCCGTCCATCGGAGCTGTGCGACTCTCAGCGCGCCCATGAGCACTTCCAGCCGGCGCAGGCCGAGGATCGCCGACGCGGCAACTTCCTCGCTGTAGGCTGGGTGCTTGAAGTAGTTGTGAACGGCCACCCAGTGGTCCGGCGAGTGTCCGTACGGCGCTTCGAGGAGCCGGTCGGCCATGACCAGAAGCGGGCTCGTTCCGTCGGCCGGAAAGACGAGCGCCTCCGGAACCCAGCACCGCCCACGCAGCCGCTGCCCATCGATGGCAATCCAGGGCTCGCCCGCCGCGTCCGATGCAGAATCCTGCACGCTCACCCGTTCCCCCCATCTGTCGCCCGCCTGCGTCAGAATATCGGCCAGGCTCGCCGAATGCGATGGCGCTTCCCGGCAGGCGACGCTCGGCGAAACAAGCACTCCCCAGGTCTGGGCCTGAGCCGCGGAAAGCGTTGCGTTCGTGGTCCCGGCGAACGCCAGCACCATTGACGCCGCCGATCCGAATCCGATTCGCAACCAGGGGCTGCACTGGTGATGGGTTCCTGCTGTCATGGCTCGACTCCTGGTGTCTCAGGGCAATCCCGATAGCGTCTGTCGCTGGATCGCCCTTACTGCCAAAGTCGTGCCACCAGTTCAGCTCCGCCAGGCGGCCGGGAGCACCGCGCCCCAGCCCGGATGCATCGCCGACCGAATGCAGCCGGGGCCTATTCCACGGGCTCCTCGGTGAGTTGGAGCGTGTCGCGGCGGCCCGTAACCCGTGTCCGCCGGGACCGCCGTGCCCCTTGTCACGGGGATGACATAAGCAACATGATCATCGGGTTGTCGCCCGCCTTCGGCGTCTAAACCGTAAACTGGGAGGTCGAACCGATGCGGATCCCTCTGCGATTGCCGAGATCCATACCGTCCACGAAGACCGGGCTTTTCGCCCTCCTGGCCGCCACCCTGCTCGCGACCCCGGCAGCGGCGCAGGACGCCACGATCACCGGCCGCGTCACCGACCTGGAAACGGGCTCGCCCGTCGCGGATGCCACCGTGCAGGTCCTGGGCCTCGAAGCGGCCGCCGCGACCACGAACCGGGACGGCAACTTCAGCCTCGCCGTGCCGGCCGGCACCCACTCCGTCGTTGTGACCCGGATCGGCTACGTGACCCACCGCACCGACGGCATCTCCGCCGCGCCCGGCGCCTCGGCATCGGTGACCATCGCGCTCCGCTCCCGCGCGCTGGCGCTCAACCAGCTCGTCGTGACCGTGTCGCGCCGGGAGGAAAAGGAGCTGGACGCGCCGGCCTCCATCTCCACGCTTACGGGCGCGCAGATCGCGCGCATGATCGCGCGCACTCCCGCCGACCACATCCGCACGCTCCCGGGCGTCGACCTCGCCACGACCGGGCTCACGCAGAGCTACGCGGTCGTGCGGGGCTTCAACAACGTGGCCTCCGGGCGCCTGCTCAGCATCGTGGACAACCGCTACGCGCGGATCCCGGCGCTCAGGATCAACGCCATCAACATGATCCCGACGACCGACATGGACATCGAGCGGATCGAGCTCGCGCGGGGTCCGGGCGCAGCGCTCTATGGGCCCAACGCGGCCGAGGGCGTGATGCACATCATCACGTATTCGCCGATCGACAAACCGGGCACGACGGCGTCGGTTGCAGGCGGCGAACGGTCGGTATTCCAGCTGCTCTTTCGCAGCGCCCACCGGGTGTCCGACAACTTCGGACTGAAGGTCTCGGGCCAATACCTGCGGGGCGACGACTGGGAATACGACGACCCGTGGGAGGCCGCGGCACGCGAAGACAACCCCGGCCACCCGCGCATCGGCGTTCGCAATCCCCTGAACGAGCGCTACTTCGCCGACATTCGGACCGACTTCCGCTTCGCCGGCGACGGCGAGCTCATCCTCTCCGGTGGACTCAACAACTCGCTGAGCAGCATCAACCTCACGTCCGTGGGGTCCTCGCAGACGCACGACTGGCAGTACCGCTACGGCCAGGCACGTCTGTTGAAGGGACGCCTCTTCGGGCAGTTCTTCCTCAACCAGACGCACTCCGGCGACAACAGCTACCTGCTGCGCAGCGGAGACCTGATCACCGACCGGTCCCGCACCATGGCGGCCCAGCTGCAGCACGGCTTCGACCTCGGCGACCGGCAGAGCTTCACCTACGGCGTCGACTGGCAGCACATCGAGCCCCGCTCCGAGGGCACGATCTACGGACGCAACGAAAACGACGACATCCTCGTCGAAGCCGGCGCCTATCTGCACTCCGAGACCCGCCTCGCGGAGCGTTTCGACCTGGTGACGGCCATCCGGATCGACGACCACAACCGCCTGGCCGACCTCAGCTTCTCACCGCGGGCGGCGCTCGTATTTCGTCCCGCGGAGGGCCAGAACCTGCGCCTGACCTACAACCGGGCCTACGCGACGCCGTCGACCTCCGCCCTGTTCCTGGACATTCCGACCGGACGGCTGCCCATCACGCCGGCCCTTTCCTACACGCTGCGCGCGTTCGGGGTACCCGCCGACGGCCTCACCTTCGGCGACCGCTGCGAGGGCGGACTCATGGGGCACTGCATGCGCTCCCCGTTCTTCCCCGGCCAGCTTCCCGCCAACGCGCCGCTCTTCTGGGACGCGCTCGTCACGCAGTTCGCCCCGGAGTCCCTGCGACCCCTGCTCCTCCGTCCCGGGACCCAGCCCGGCGACCCCTCCCTGGGAACGGTCTTCCGCCGCCTCAACACGGCCGCGCTGGGTCCCGAGGGCGGCGACATCTTCCCGCTCGACGCCGGCCCCACCGACCTGCCCGCGCTCGGGCCGACCGTCTTCAACTCCATCGAGGCGGGCTACAAGGGGCTGATCCAGGACCGTGTCCGCCTCGCCGCCGACGTGTATTTTGCCAACGTCGAGAACTTCGTCGGCCCGCTGAAGGTGGAATCCCCCCACGTCTTCCTGGACCCCGCCTCGACCGGCGCCTTTATCAGCGGCCGGCTCGCTCCGCTAATCCAGCTTGGAGCCGTCACCCCGGAGCAGGTGGCCGAGCTGGCTGCGGGGTTGGCAGTGCTACCGCTCGGCGTCGTCACCCCGGACCAATTCGACGCCCCCGACCTGCTTTTGTCCTCGCGCAACTTCGGGTCGGCCAGCTACTGGGGACTGGACCTCTCCGCCCAGCTCATCGCCTCCGACCGGGTCACCCTGACCGCGGGCTACTCCTTCCAGAGCCGAGAGTGCTTCGACTTCGACGAAGACGGCGACTGTCCCGGACCGGACGACCTCTCTCTGAACGCGCCGAGCCACAAGGGTTCGCTGGCGGCGGCGTACACCGATGTCGCGCGGGGGCTCGAGCTCGACGGACGCTGGCGCTTCACGGATGGTTTCGACATGCGCTCGGGAGTCTTTGCCGGGCCGGTGGACGCCTACCACGTGCTCGATTTGACGGCGGGCTATCAGCTGCCGTTCCAGCCGAAGGCGCGCGTGGAATTCACGGTCTACAACGCGCTGAACAACCTGCACCGGGAGTTCGTGGGGGCGCCGGAGCTGGGGAGGCTGGCGCTGGTGAGGGTGAAGTACGAGATGTGAGGGGCCGGGACATCCACCGTCGCCGTACCGCTATTCGAGCCCCTCCAGCCTGAGCCGCCACATCCGGTACTGCGGGATCCCTTCTTCGTTATAGACGGCCAGCCAGCCGGGTGCGAACAGCTTCCCCCAACCGCCCAGCAAATCGTAGTCGAGCACCTGCGACACGAGGACGCGGCCTGATTCGAGGTCCAGCACCTCGATGACGCCTTCCGTCGACCCGGGGCCGTACATCCAGGGACCCCTCTCGGGGTGGGCGTCGGGGGGGGTTCGCTCCAGGTGGTCCTCCCAATCCGGTGCAGGGCGGACGATGAGCACCCACAGCCTGCCCGACTCGTCCACATGCATGGCGCGCGTGCCGGTCGGCGGTGGCAGGCCGGGCCGGGCGGAATGGCTGTAGCTCTGACCGTCGGGCAACCAGTCGGCACTGCGCACAAGTGTTTCCATCCGCTTGCCCGTTGCCGGATCCCAGCGGTCGATTCGATAGCTCGTCAGGTGAAGGGAGAGCAACGACCCGTCGGGTGCCACGGCCATGA
>JAPOOQ010000547.1 GCA_026713345.1 Gemmatimonadota bacterium
GGCCCTGGGTCGCCGGGATGACCGTGCTCGTCGTGTCGATTCTGCTGACCGGCGCGTTTCATGAAGACGGCCTGGCCGACACCGCCGACGCGCTGGGCGGTGCCGCTCACGACCGCGAGAAGATCTTCGTCATCCTCAAGGACTCCCGGGTCGGCGCCTTCGGGGCGCTCGCGCTGGTGATCTCGATCGCGTTTCGGCTGGTCCTGCTCGCCGGACTGGGTGCCGCCGCCCCGGCCGCGCTGGTTCTTGCGCACTGTCTCGCGCGCGTGGGGCCGGTGTGGTTGATGGCCGCGCTGCCGTACGTGAGCGGGGCGGACGCGAAGAACCGCCAGGTCGCGCGGGCGGGGACGGCTCAGGCGGTGATGGCGACGGTGGTGGGGGTGGCGGTGTGCGTGGGGCTGATTGCCGGTGGCGGGTTGGCGACCGGGGGCTGGCAGGTGGGCGCACCCCACGTTGGGGACGCGCTGGCGGGCGGCAGCGTGATCGGGTTGGCGGGCGTACTCGCCGCCGCGGGGGCGATGGCCGCGGGGACCGCGCTCTGCGGGTGGCGGTTCCGGGCGCGGGCGGGCGGGGTCACCGGCGATTTCCTGGGCGCGACCGAGCAGGTGAACGAGATCCTGATCCTGCTCGCGGTGCTGGCCGTGCTCGGGGTGGTCCCGTGAGCCCTCCCGTCCGGCTCCTCGCGATCCGGCATGCTCCCGTGGCCGTGGAGGGGATCTTCTACGGGCAATCCGATGTGCCCACGCGCCTGAACACCACCGAGGCCGCCGACCGAATCGAGCATTCCGTCGCCCGCTTCACGCCCGCTGTCATCTGGTCATCCGATGCGGTGCGCTGCCGCGAGCCGGCCGCGCTGCTCGCCACGCGGCTGGGTGTTCCGCACCGCATCGACGAGCGGCTGCGCGAGATGTCCTACGGGGAGTGGGAGGGGCGCGCCTGGGGCGACGTGCCGCGCGCCGAGGTCGACGAATGGATGGCCGCGTGGCAGACCCGGTCCCCTCCGGGAGGCGAGACGGTGGCCGCGTTCCAGGAGCGGGTAGCCGCGTGGTGGGATGACCTCGAGTCCGGCGCCCACTTCCTGATGGCGCACGCCGGGGTGGTACACTGCCTCGACGTCGTGGCGGGCGGCCTCGCGTGGGAGGAGACGGTGGAGCAGCGCCTCGACTTCCTCGAATCGAAGCACTTTGAGAGATAGGCGGGCCCGCGCTGGTCGGCCCACGACGTCTCCGGGCAACAAGGTAATGCCGGCCTTACAAAATGTCGTGTTCTGTTGACATTCTCTGGCCCACCGCCCCCGAAAAAATCTCCCCATTCCCGAAATCAGTCCCATCCAGCCATTGAGGCGGACTGCTGGAATCCAGTGTCGTCCATGGGTGTCCAAGAAGTTCCATAACATCCTATTGTCCAATAGGTTAGACACGGTATCGCCTACTCCCGTCGACCGGCTGCGTCTCTTGCGATCCGCTGTCATCCCGGCTACGATTAGGGAATGAATAATGTCACCGACCCCCCCCTCCAGCGCCGTCGAGGCAAGCCGAAGGGTCGCCATCCCCACAACCGGCTCTCCGCCGCCTTCGTGCGATCCGCTCCGCCCGGAAGGCACTGCGACGGCAACGGGCTCTACCTCTACGTCAAGAAGACCGGCACCCGCAGCTGGATCCAACGCCTCGTCGTCCGGGGCCGGAAGCGCGAGATCGGCCTCGGCAGCGTCGTCCTCGTCTCGCTGGCCGAGGCGCGCGAGCAGGCGCTGGCCAACCGGAAGCTGGCCCGTGCGGGCGGCGATCCGCTGTCCGAGAAGCGCCGTTCCCTCGGCGTGCCGACCTTCGCCGAGGCCGCCGGGCGCGTCATCGAGCAGAAGCGGGCCGGGTGGCGCAGTCCGAAGACCGCGAGGCAGTGGACTCGCAAGCTGGAAATGTACGTCTTCCCGCGCCTCGGCAACGTGCCGGTCTCGCAGATCACCAGCGCCGACGTGCTGGAGACGCTTTCCCCGATCTGGCACGCGAGGCCGAAGGTCGCCCGCGCCGTCCGCCGGCGCATCGGCGCCGTGCTGGAATGGGCTATCGCCATGGACTTCAGAGCGGACAACCCGTGCGACCGGCTCCTGCCGGTGCTCGGCGCGCAGCACGATGTCGTCACGCACCGCAAGGCCCTGCCTCACGGCGAGGTCGCGGCCGCCATCGCGAAGGTGCGGGCGGCGAAGCCGGGGAAAGTGGACACGCTGGCGTTCGAGTTTCTGGTCCTGACGGCGGCGCGGGGCGGCGAGGGTCGGGGGGCGGTGTGGAGCGAGATCGATCAGGATGCGGGCGTGTGGACGATTCCGGCAAGCCGGATGAAGAGCGCCCGCGAGCACCGGGTGCCGCTGAGTGGCCGGACAGTGGAGATCCTCGACGCGGCCCGCAAGCTGGGGAACGAGGCCAGTCCGATCGTGTTCGTGAACGAGCGCGGGAAGCCGTTGACCAGAAAGCGGCCGGGCCGGTTGCTCCTGAGTTGCGGAATCTCGGCGGTGCCGCACGGGTTTCGGTCGTCGTTCCGGGACTGGGCCGCCGAGAGGACGGACCATCCCCGCGAGGTCGTCGAGGCGGCGCTTGCTCATGTCGTGCAGAACAAGGTCGAAGCGGCGTACCTGCGGACCGATCTGTTCGAGCGTCGGCGCCGGCTCATGGAGGATTGGGCGACCTATCTCGCCGGCCGGTGAGCAGGCTCCGAGACCTGATCTGACCTCGCGACCGGGCTCAGAGGCGTTTCGGAGCGGCTCGGAGGCATTTCGGGTAATCTACGGGCTCTCTAGGATTGCCCAGGATCAACGATCTCGGGTTCCCGAGGGGTAGAGGTAGGGCAAGAAAGCGGCGGTGGGCAGAGAGCGCCGCTATCGTCTGCGGATTCCGACGGATTCCGATCACCGATTCCGATTCATTCCGATCACTGATTCCGACGGATTTCGATCAGTGATTCCGATTGATTCCGA
>JAPOOQ010000548.1 GCA_026713345.1 Gemmatimonadota bacterium
CCCGCTGCTGGAGAACGGGATGACTTCGGGCGGGCTCACCGCAATCCTGCTGTCGACCTTCATGGAGCTGTCGGGGCCTCGGCGCAGGCGGATCGAGACCAGCCTCAACGTCGAGGCGCAGCCGAAGATCCAGGAGTTCATCGATGCGTTCGCCCGCCGCGCCAAGCTGTCCGAAGAGACGGCCCGCCGGGTGAGCCTCGCGGCCGAGGAAACGCTGCTGGTTCTGCTGGATCAGGTCGCGGAGGACTACGCCTTCGGCCAGCGGCGGCTGAGAGTGACGGCGCGCGCGGAGGCCGGTGGCGCCGAGCTCGAGTTCCTGGCCGTCGCGGGCGAAGGCAACATCGAAGACCGCATGGCGTTCGTGGGCACGCACGCCGCCGAGGTGCCGGTCGAACAGGACTTCTCGCTGCGGTTGCTGCGGCACGTCGCCACGAGCGTGAGGCACCAGAAGTACCACGACACCGACATCGTGTCGGTGAAGGTGGAGGGGGCTACCCCCCCAGCACGTTGAACTGGCGCGTGAACTTCACGATGAACGACCGCGCCAGCGTCCCGCTCTCCACGAAGCGCCCCCCGTCCGGATTCAGCCCGTCCGGATAGTCGAAACCCTGCACGTCGTTGTACACGATGAAGAGCCCCGTTCCCGCCGTGTTCAGCCAGCCGAAGCGCAGATTCGCCGACCAGCTGTCGGCCTGGTTGCTGTACTGCACCAGCGACTGGACGTAGATCCGGGGGGTGAAGAAGTAGCCGAAGTTCGTCCCGAGCAGAACGGTCTCGAACTGGCCCTGCGGCAGGTCGACGTTGAAGTAGTTGATGCGCGCCGAGGTGCTGAACGACGCGTTCGGACGGAAGGTGACGGAGCCGTTGCCGCCCCAGCGATTGCCGGTCAGGAAGCTGCCGAAGTTGATCCGCGACGTCGCCGAGAACCGGGCCGCCGCGTTGCTGTTCATGACGATCTGCGATTCCCAGCCGCGATACGTGCCCACGGGGATGGTCACGTCCGTGCCGAGGATCTGGAAGGGCTCGTAGATGCCCTCGGTGTTGAAATTGGCGCCGGTGTGGATCTGGGCGCCCGACGGCCACTCCCAGTGCGAGTCGATGTGAACGCGCGCCGACTCCTCGAAGCCCTGCTCGACCCCGGTCTTGCGGCTCTGGTAGGTGAAGTACGAGATGTGCGGCCGGATCTCGCGCAGCCAGGACGGCCGGATCTTGTACATGATGTGGCCCTGGTAGTACCGGTAGCCCCGGCGCGGCAGAAACCCGACCTCGGGGTTGAACCCCTCGCCGATCTCGCGGGCCGTTGCCGTGACCGTCCAGTCGCGGCTGCTGTAGTTGCCAGAGAGGTCCAGGGCGTATTCGTCGCTGGAGGCTTGTGAGTCGTCGGTCTGCGAGACGAAGCTGCTGATCGTGAGCGCCTCGCCCACGCCCACCGAGACATCGGCCGCGTAGGTGCGGTTGAAGTCGCCGTCGGGACCGCCCTTGTTCACGAAGAGCCCCCCGACGCGGGAGCGGTTGGGCAGCTCCTTCGCCACGCGAGCGACGGAATAGCCGTGGGCGTCCGCCAACCCGTCTTCCGCCCCCGTCTCGATGTGCAGCAGGCCTACGTTCAGTCCCGCCGTCCGCCCGGAGAGCCGCGCTCCGCCGCGAATCGGCACCGGCTGCCCGCCCGCGATCCCGATCCTGCGGCTGAAGAACAGGTCCGCGCCGCCCCCGCCAACGCTGAAGAACCCCGCATTCTCGAGGAAGAACGGTCGCTTCTCGGGAAAGTTCAGCGAGAAGCGGGTGAGGTTGAGCTGCTGGTCGTCGACCTCGACCTGGGCGAAGTCGGTGTTGTAGGTCACGTCGAGGGTGAGCCCCTGTGTGACCTGGAACTTCACCTCGCCGCCGAAGTTGCCGTCCTGGTCGAAGTCGGCCGCGGCCGCGTAGTCGCGCGCGGTGGAACCCAGGAGGTACGGCGTGAAGGTGGCGAGGCGCCGGAAGGGCGGCCTCAGCCCCTCGAGATCACCCGCGTAGTTGAGGCGGTAGAGGTTGAACTCGCGCGGCACCGGCGTCCAGAACGACTCCTCGTTGAGGCGCCGGATGCGCCGCATGACGTTGAAGCCCCACGTCTCGGCGTCGCCTGCGTAGCGCAGGGTGTTGAAGGGGATGCGGAATTCGGCGTACCAGCCGTCGCCGTCGGTGGTGGTCGCGACCGTCCAGCTTCCGTCCCAGTTCTTGTTGAAGCCGCCGCCGGACCCGGACTGGAAGCGCTGCCGCGAGTTGAACCCGCCGCCCTGGAAGCGGCCGCCCCCGCGCCCTTCGTTGGCGACCTGTCCGTCGTACTCGATCCCGGTGGGAGTGGTGCCGAAGACGAAGCCGTTCTGGTCGTCGTTGTAGGTGTCCAGCACGAAGACGACCGCGTCGCTCTGGTTGACCTCGTAGTCGCGGATGCGTTCCCCGTAGGTGATCGCGTCGGCCTGGCTGTCGAAGGCCCAGACGCCGATGTAGATCGCCTCGCCATCGAAGAGGACCCGCACCTCGGTGCGCTCGCTGGCGGGCTGGCCGTCGGAGGGCAGGCGCTGGGTGAAGCCGGTCATGGCCGCCGCGCGGGCCCAAACGGCTTCGTCCAGGCGGCCGTCGATGCCGGGGGATTCCGTCACCTCGATAGCGGTGGCCGTGGTGGGTGCGGCGTCCCCGTTCCCGCCGTTGGACGGGCCTCCCGGCGTGTTCTGGCCCAGGAGCGGCCCGGCGGTGGCGAGGAGGACCAGGGCTGAGGCAAACGGCGCGAGGCGTATCTTCATGAGGCGTTCTCTCGGGGGTGGTTGTGACACAACCCTCTAAGCTCATTCGAACGAGCGGATTCCGCCAGATGAGATCCAGATCCAGGCACGCGAATTCGGCTGCCCCACGAGGCGCCCGTCGGCCATCAGCCAACAAGGCGCTTGACACCAGCGTCCCCGGCACATAGAGTATCCACCACGAAAAAACTCATCGAGACCGGTTGAGGGACAGGCCCGTAGACGCCGGGGCAACCTGTGGGAATTGGCGTTCCCGCAAAGGTGCCAACTCCTGCGATGTGAAGTGAAAGTCCATCGCAAAGATGAGCCGCCCACCACCGTCAGGTGGTTGCCGGTAGGAACAGGGCGTCGAATCTCCGGAGTCCGATGAGGGACAATCGAGACTCGGAGAGACCTCAAATGGCCAGCCTCGCCGACGCCGCCAGGGAGCCTTCCGCCGCGCCTCCCGGCAATCCTGCCTTGCCCGCCGCCTCGCCCGGGACGATCCCCGCACGGATCAGCCATATCCCCATACTGCGCAGCCATACACCCATACGGCTCCCGTTCGACCACCTCGGCGAGCACTTTGTTCGGCTGCCGTACGAAGTCCTCGGCCCGGCGGTGGCCCCCGCCACGGTCGTGCTGGGCGGTATCTCGGCGGGACGGCACCTCGCGGCCACCGCCACCGACCGGCAGCGGGGATGGTGGCCCGGCGTGGTCGCCGAGGGGGGCGCCCTCGACCCGTTGCGGCACCGGCTCGTCGGAATCGACTACCTGGGCGGGCGCTCCCGCGCGGGCCTGCTGCGCCCCGTCACGACCCACGACCAGGCACGCGCCATCGCGGCCGTGCTCGACGACCTCGGCGTCGCGGAGGCGTCGCTGGTGGGCGCCTCGTACGGCGGGATGGTCGCGCTCGCCTTCGCCGAACTCTTCCCGGAACGCGTGCGGCGCCTCGTGGTGCTCTGCGCGGCCCACCGCACCCACCCCATGGCCACCGCGCTGCGCGCCCTGCAGCGCTCGGCCGCGTCGCTCGGGGCGGCGTCGGGCCAGGAGGGCCGCGGGGTCGCGCTGGCCCGGGCCCTCGCGATGACGACCTACCGCAGCGCACAGGAGTTCGAGGAGCGCTTCGACAGCGCCGCGCTCACCCCGGGCCTGCCCGGCAAGGCGCCGGCCCGCTTCCCGGTCGAGGAGTACCTGGACGCACGCGGCGCGGATTTCGTGCAGCGCTTCGACGCCGACCGCTTCCTCGCCCTCTCCGAATCGATCGATCTGCACCGCACCCGGCCGGCCTCCCTGCCGTCGCGCACGCTGCTCGTCTCGGTCGACAGCGACTTCCTGGTGCCCCCGTGGCTGGTGGACGAGCTGGTCGACAGGAGTGGCGGCGCTGCCGGACACGTCACCATCCCATCCCCGTTCGGCCATGACGCCTTCCTCAAGGAGGTCGGACGGGTCTCGCGCATCATTGAATCGTCCCTTTGCACCCCGGAGGAAATCCGATGAGCAGCCTCAACGGTCGCCGTACCCCAAAGTCCCGCGTCACCGGCACCGTGCGTGCCGGCCTGGGCGCCGACAGCCCGCACCGGTCGGTCATGCCGCCGATCCACCTGTCTTCGAACTACTTCTTCGACGCGCCCGGGGAGCAGCACGGCAAGTACGACTACACCCGCACGGCCAACCCCACCCGCGATCTGGTAGCCGACGCCATTGCCGAGCTGGAGGGCGGCTGCGGGGCGGCGGTCACCTCGTCGGGCATGTCGGCGATCGCGGTACTGACGCGCTTCCTCTCCGCGGGGGACCTTCTGATGGCGCCGCGGGACTGCTACGGCGGGAGCCACCGGCTGTTTTCGGCCGAGGCGGAGCGGGGTTCCTACGATGTGCGCTTCTTCAAACCGTGGGAGGAGCGGTCCTTCGACCTGGCGCGCGCCCTGCGGCCACGGATGATCTGGCTCGAGACGCCGAGCAATCCGATCCTCAGGATCACCGACATTGCAGCCTGGGCGCGGCTGGCACGTGACATCGGCGCGATCTGCGTCGTCGACAACACCTTCCTCTCCCCGGTGAACCAGCGGCCGCTGGAGCTGGGCGCCGATCTGGTCGTCCACTCCACGACCAAGTTCCTGAACGGCCACAGCGACGTGGTGGGCGGGGCGGTGATCGCGGCCGACGAGGGGCTGCTCGAGGACGTGGCGTGGTGGACCAACGCGATGGGCGTGTCGGGGGCGCCCTTCGACGCCTACCTGACGCTGCGCGGGATGCGCACCCTGCACGCCCGCAGCCGCGTGCACGAGGAGAACGCGCTCCGCGTGGTGGACGCGCTCGTTGGCAGTGGAGCGGTGGCGAAGGTGAATCACCCGAGTCTTGCCGGACACCCCGGGCACGAGATCGCCGCGCGCCAGCAGTCGGGGTGGGGCAGCCTGATCTCCTTCGAATTGCGGGGGGGCAGGCCGGCGGTGGACGCGTTCGTCGACGGGATCCGCCACTTCGCGCTCGCCGAGTCGCTCGGGGGCGTGGAAAGCCTGGTGTCGCACCCGTGGACGATGACCCATGCGTCCATGGATGCGCCCGCGCGGGTGGCCGCCGGGATCGGGGAAGGGTTGTTGCGGTTCTCGGTCGGGATCGAGGCGGCGGAGGATTTGGTGGCTGATGTGGAGCGGGCGCTGGAGCGTGCGCACGGCGCGTGTCCGCGGACTGCCATCGAGGTGGCCTGAGCCATGGTTACGCTGGTGGGGGAGACGGTTTGTTCAGGAGGTCCGGCGCGTGTGGCGGGGCTGCGGGCGCCTGTCTCCGTACTCAAGTTCGGGTCATCGGTGCTGGAGTGCCCGGCGGACTACCCGCGTGTGGCCGACGCGCTCCGGGCCGAGACCGTGGGGGGCCGCAAGATCGTGGCGGTCGTGTCCGCGATGGGTGGGACCACCGACGCGCTGGTTGCGGCGGCCCGTGCGGTCACGCCCGTGCCCCCCGGTGCGCTCATGGGGGCGCTGCTCGCGACCGGGGAAGACGCTTCGGTGGCGCTGCTCGTGCTGGCGCTCGCGGCGCGGGGCGTTCGCGCGCAGGGGACATGCTCGTCGCGCCTGCCCGTCGTGACCCGGGGCGCCCTCGACGATGCGGATCCGGTTGCGGTGGACAGCGCTCAGCTCAGGGCCGCGCTGGAACAGAGCGACGTGGTCGTCTTTCCCGGCTTCGTGGGGGTGGACGTGACGGGCGTGCCGTCGCTGCTGGGTCGTGGGGGGTCGGATCTGACCGCGCTCTTCCTGGGGCACGCCCTGGGCGATGCGCCGGTTTGCCTGGTGAAGGATGTGGACGGGGTCTACCCGGCAGACCCGCGTGCGAACCCCGGAATCGAGGCATACGAGGAGATGGGGTGGAGTGAAGCGCGACGGGTCGGGGGCGAGATCGTGCAGGGGAAGGCGGTCGACTTCGCGGAGCGGCACGGCATGCGTTTCCGGGTCGCCGGGCTGGGGGGACGGGGGACGTGGGTGGGGAGGGCGGGGTGACCGTGCCGGTAGCGGTCCTGGGCGCCACCGGGGTGGTGGGGCAGCGCCTGGTGCAGCTGCTCGATGGGCACCCGGGGTTCCGCCTGGCCGAGGTGGTGGCGTCCGGGCGGCGCGCGGGGCAGCGGTACGGGGAGGTAGTGCCCTGGAGCATCGGCGGGGATCCGCCGCGGGATGCCGCCGGGCTGGTGCTGAAGGGTCCGGGAGAGTTGCAGCCGCGTTCCGAGACGCCCATGACGAGGCCCGAAGCGCCGATGCGGAGCCCGATCGTGCTCTCGGCGCTGCCTTCGGGTGCGGCCGCCGCGACCGAGATCGAGCTGGCCCGGGCCGGTCACGTCGTGTGCACCAACGCTTCCGCGCACCGGATGCGGCCCGATACGCCGCTCATCGTGCCGGAGATCAACCCGGGGGCGATCGAGGGGGTCGCCGCGCAGCCGTGGAGGGAGCAGGGCGGGGCGCTCGTGGCCAACCCCAACTGCGTGGTGGTTGCTTTGGCCATGGCGTGCGCCCCGATCGAGCGAACGTTCGGGATCGAGGCCGCGACGGCGGTCACCCTGCAGGCGATCTCGGGGGCGGGGCTGGGCGGGGTCGGCGGGATGGCGGTCGCCGGGAACGTGATCCCGGCCATCGAGGGGGAAGAGGAGAAGATCGGGCCCGAGCTCAACAAGGTCCTGGGCGCCGGGATCGAGGTGTCGGTCGCGGTCAACCGGGTGCCGGTGCTCGACGGCCACACCGCGCACGTGTTCCTCAAGCTCGGGAGTCGCGCCTCGCCCGGCGACATCGTCCGCGCGCTGGAGGACTTCCGCCCCCCGGCGCCGGCACGGGCGCTCCCCCCCCTCCCCACCCGCCCCCTCGTCGTGCGCACCGAGCCCGACCGCCCCCAGCCCCGCCTCGACGCGGACGCCGCATCGGGGATGGCCGTGAGCATCGGCCGCATCCGCGCGGCCCCCCCGCCACACGACATCGCCTTCGTGGTGGTCGCGCACAACGGGATCCGCGGCGCGGCCGGCGCCTGCCTCGCGAACGCGGAACTGTGCATGGCGCGCCAGGTGGCCCGGCCGCAAAGCGCGCACTAGCTTCGCACGCAGACCGACTCGCGGGTTCTCACCAACATTTCGCCGGCCCCATCCATGTCCCCGTCTCCGGTACCACCCTTCGCACTCTTCGGCGCCGCGCACATCGTGGTGATGGTGCTCACGGTGGCCGTGCCGGTCGTGCTGAGTCGGATCGTGAGGCGGGCCCGGTCGGAGACGGTCACGCGGCGGATCTGCATCGCCCTCGCTGCCGTGCTGGCGGTCAACCAGGTGACGTACTGGACCTACCGGTTCTTGACGGAGGGCGCGCTGGTCTTCCTCCGGGAACACCTGCCGCTGCACCTCTGCTCGATCGCGGTCGTGCTCTCCGTGATCGTGCTCCTGACCCGTGCCCGGCTTCCCTACGAGCTGACCTATTTCTGGGGCCTGGCCGGAACGACGAACGCGATCGTCACGCCGGAGCTCACGGAGGGGTTCCCCGACTACCACTTCATCCAGTACTTCATCTCGCACAGCGGCATCGTCGCGACCGCGCTATTCGCGACCTTCGGCCTGGGCATGCGGCCGACGTTCAGGTCGCTGTTGCGGGCATTCGCGTGGCTCAACGGCCTGGCGGCGGTGCTGCTGCTGGTCAATCTGGCGCTGGACAGCAACTACCTGTACCTGTGCGAGGCGCCGGTCACTGCGTCGCCCCTCCTCTTCCTGCCCTGGCCGTGGTACCTGATCTGGCTGGAGGTGCTCGCGTTCGGGCTCTTCGCGCTGCTGTACCTGCCGGTCTATCTGGGGGGGCGTCGCCGGACGACGGGGTCGGGGTCGCGGATCCAGGAGACGTAGAGGGAAGCTGCTGCGCGCGGCGGGTCGGGGGCCGTGGCCGCGGGATCGAGGGGGCCGAGAGACTCGGGGGGTCGGCCGACGGGGTGCCGCGAACGCCGGTCGATCGTGACCTTGTGGGAGGGCGCGGGTGGAGGGGCGTAGCCTGGCGGCGGCGGGATCATGTCGACGACCTGGCCATCCGGGCCGAGGACCGTCACGGGGCCCCGGTCGATGTCGCCGGAGAGGTCGAAGACCTGCCGCGGTTGGTCCCCGGCCAGGAGCGGAGGCCGGGCGCCGGGCAGGGTGTAGGAGTCGGCCAGGCCAACGTTGACCGAGTAGCCGAGATCGGCCATCGCCTGGAGTGTGATTGCACTGATGGGCTGCGGAACGCCGAGTTCCATGAGCGGCGTCATCATCTCCACGTCGAAGACCGACTCGCTCCAGTGACTGAGTTCGGGTGACATGGGCACCTTGGGACCCGAGTAGGCGGCCCCGCCGGCCGCATCGAAGGCAGCCCTGGCCCCCGAGCCGGTGAAGTGTGGTTCCGGGTTGGCGCTCACGAGGCCCAGGCTGTTCAGGCGACTGCTGATGTACCCCAGCCCATGGGCGATCTCGTGGAAGGCGACGTCGTCGAGCATTCCCACCGAGATCAGCCGGTCGATGTCGGCTTCGTCAAAGACCGCGCGCGAGACGACCGGGAATCCCCCGCCGCTGCGCTGGGAGCAGAAGCGTGCGTGCGCCAGCGTTCCCCCGGGCCCGTCGATCGTATCGACGTCCGCGATGAAGAGGTGGTCGTCGACGATTATGCCATCGGGGAGGTTCAGGTTCGCGCACTTGAACCCGTCTCCCAACTCTACGTCCGACAACTCCGTTGCCGCCAGGATGGCCTCCCAACTGTTTGCCGCGGCATGGATACTCTCTCTCTGCGCCTCCGTGACTGTCGGCGTGAAGCCTCGCAGCATCGAAAACCCCGAAGCCGGCGGCGTCGACGCGCCAATCGTCACCGTGAATTCCGTACTGGCCGACAGACCGGCCGGGTCGGTCGCCGTGACCGTGATGACCGCCGTGCCGAAGTCGAGGGTGTACAGGTAGATCGAATCGCTCGCGATCTCCGTGCGGACCACGGCTTCGTCGCTGGATTCGGCCGTGATCGTCAGCGGATCGTCATCCGGGTCGCTGAAGATCTCCCCCAGAGGCGCACGGTAGCGCTCACCCGGGATCGCGTCCGTCACGTCGCGGAACGTCTTTTCCACGATCGGCGCACGGTTTGGCGGCTTCTCCTCGTCGACCACCACAATCAAGGCGCCGGAGCAGTTGTTGTCCGTGCTCGTCTCCTCGTCGACCGAGTCCACGCAGGCGCCGTAGTAGTAGACGCCCGTGTCCACAGCACTCGTCAAGCTGACGGTTATGGTTTGCCGCCCTGATTCCGGCACCGCACCGACGGTGTCGGTTGCGACCTCGGTGTCCCCGGTGTCGATCGTCGAGTCCGAGGAGAGGAAGAACCGCACCGCCGTGCCGGAGGGGACATCGCGGGTTCCCACGTTGCTCACCACCGCTCTGACGAAGAACGAGCGCTGCGGCGCGATGGAGAACGAGTCCTGCGTCATGTCGATGACAAGATCGGGGCGGGGGCG